>DPWF01000397.1:58279-67115 GCA_003526435.1 Chitinophagaceae bacterium
GAAATTGAAGGAAAGAATGTGGTTTGTATTGTAAGTGGCAGTAATAATGATATTGACCGTATGCAGGAAATCAAAGAACGATCGCTGCAGTACGAAGGACTAAAACATTATTTCCTTATTCGCTTTGCACAGCGGCCCGGGGCACTGAAACAGTTTGTGAATCATGTATTGGGGCCTGATGATGATATTACGAGGTTCGAGTACATGCAGAAACACAACAAAGAAACCGGTCCGGCATTGGTGGGAATTGAACTTAAATCGAAAAAGGATTATGAAATATTAATCGAGAACCTGAACAAACACCAGATCAATTATACCGAACTAAGTAAACAGGATAATCTTTTCGGTTACCTGGTATAAAATCAGAAAACTATACTATATTTATAGGGTAATGAAACAACAGCAGTTACATATCATACCTCAGCCAACAGCCCAACTGTTTGCGACTGCTATTATTACCATCATTACCACTACAACAACCCTGTAAGGGGTTAATTATTCTATATCATACCATGGGTCAGCAGACTGTTTTCAAAGAAAACGGTTGTTATATTTTCTTATTCATTATCAAATCATATTATGAAGGTTCTCAAATTCGGTGGAAGTTCAGTAGCCAATGCTGAAAATATTGAAAAAGTAGTCAATATCGTTTTAGCACAAACTGGTACAGATAAAATTGCAGTAGTAGTTTCTGCAATGGGTGGAGTTACAGATAGTCTTTTAAAAATTGCCACACTTGCTGCCACAGCAGATGAAACATACAAAACCGCTCTGGAATTACTTGAACAAAAACACCTTGAGCTGGTTCGTTCACTATTACCCATACAGCAACAAAGTGCTACGCTCAGTCTTGTTAAACAACATTTCAATGACCTTGAAGGTATTTGCGACGGTGTTTATTTATTGAAAGAACTTTCTTTACGAACACAGGATAAAATTGTGAGTTATGGAGAACTGTTGTCTTCACAAATTATAGCAGCCAGGTTTCAGTCGCTAGGCGTACAACAAATTTGGGTCGATTCAAGACACCTGATTGTAACCAATTCGGGTTATTCTAACGCAAGCGTAGATTTTACTGTAACCAATGAAAGAATTCATTCCTGGTTTAAAGCCAATGAGGCAAAATATTATATCATACCCGGCTTTATTGCGGCCAATCTCGCCGAGCATACAACAACATTGGGAAGGGGCGGGTCAGATTATACAGGTGCCATTTATGCTGCAGCATTAGATGCTTCTGTTTTGGAAATCTGGACAGATGTAAGCGGAATGATGACCGCCGACCCACGACTGGTATCGAATGCCAAACCCATTGAACGCATCTCATACCAGGAAGCTATGGAGCTATCGCATTTTGGAGCTAAAATTATTTATCCGCCTACCATACAACCGGTAATGATTAAAAAGATACCGGTATGGATCAAAAATACTTTTTCGCCATCTGATCATGGAACATTGATAGAAAGCCATACAGAAACGGACAATGAATTTATAAGAGGTATATCAAGTATAACGAGTATTAGTTTGCTGAGCCTGGAAGGAAGTGGAATGATTGGTATTCCTGGTTTTTCCAAACGTTTGTTTGAAGCATTGGCAAACGAGCAGGTGAATGTGATATTGATTACCCAAAGCTCATCAGAACACTCTATTTGTGTAGGTATTAACGAAGCAGATACATTGAAAGCAAAAAGAGCTGTCGACAACGCTTTTAGTTACGAAATACAAACGGGTAAGGTAGATCCGCTGATAGTGGAAACAAATCTGGCTATCGTAGCACTGGTAGGAGAACAGATGAAAAGTCACCCGGGTGTAAGTGGTAAAATGTTTGGGGCACTGGGAAGAAATGGTATTAATATAAGAGCCATTGCACAAGGTTCATCCGAAAAAAATATTTCGGCAGTAATTGCAACCAAAGACGTAAGAAAAGCAATCAATGTATTGCACGAAGCTTTTTTTGAAACGAGTTATAAACAATTAAATGTATTTATAGCAGGAGCTGGTAATGTTGGCAGCAAGCTGATTGCACAGATAAAACAACAGCAGCAGTTTCTGCAGGAGCAACTCAACTTACAGGTAAGAGTAGTAGGAATTGCCAACAGCAAGAAAGCGTTACTGGCAGATCAGGGTATAGAACTGGAGCAATGGCAAACACTGCTCGCAGATGCTCCGTCATCTGGCATCAACGATTTTGTTCAGCAGATCAGCGAGAAAAATCTGCGTAACAGTGTATTTGTAGACGTAACGGCCAATGAAGAAGTGGCTGCAGTATATGATCAGCTCCTTACAAAAAGTATTTCAGTAGTAGCATGTAATAAAATTGCTTGCTCATCTGCGTACAGTAAATACCAGCAACTGAAATCGCTGGCGCGGGAATTTAATACGCTCTTTTTATTTGAAACCAATGTAGGAGCAGGACTGCCGGTAATTGGTACCTTAAATGATCTTTTGCGTAGCGGGGATAAAGTCAATAAAATAAAAGCTGTTCTTTCCGGCACACTGAACTATGTGTTTAACCATTACGACGGAACAAAACCTTTTGCAGAAGTGGTAAGGCAGGCACAGGCAGAAGGTTATACAGAACCCGACCCCAGACTGGATTTGGGCGGAACCGACGTAATGCGGAAAATCATGATTCTTGCCAGGGAAGCCGGACAGCAGATTGAAATGGATCAGATAACCAACCGTTATTTCTTGCCTGAATCATGCTTCAAGGGAACAGTAGCAGATTTTTATACAGAGATGGCTAAACAGGAAGCTCATTTCAAATCATTATTTGAAAAAGCATCTAAGGAAAATGCCAAGTTGAAATTTGTGGCTACCTATGAAAATGGGACAGCAGAAGTTGGGTTGGAACACATAGAACCAAGCTCAGACTTCTATCATTTATATGGGAAAGATAATCTGGTATTATTCTATACCGACCGTTATCCCGAACAACCCCTGGTCATTAAAGGTGCTGGTGCTGGAGCAGATGTTACCGCATCAGGTGTATTTGCAGATATTATCCGTATAGCAAGAATTTAATGATATGGAAACAGGAAGAAAGATTAAAGTACATGCACCTGCTACTGTAGCCAATATGGTATGCGGGTTTGATATACTTGGTTTTGCAGTAAAAGAACCTTATGATGAAATGTGGATGCGTTTAACAGAGCAGCCTGGTATTACAATCATCAATAAAGACAACTACCAGCTACCTGTTGAGCCGGAGAAAAATGTAGCCGGAGCTGCATTACTGGCCATGCTCGAAGAATTAACCACACCTGTGGGGTTTGAACTCACTATTCATAAACATATCAAACCCGGTAGTGGAGTGGGTTCCAGCGCTGCCAGTTCGGCGGGTGCAGTAGTTGCTGCCAACGCATTACTGAATGGTGTTTTTAGCAAGGAGGATCTGGTTCGCTTTGCAATGAACGGAGAAAAACTGGCATCAGGTGTAAAACATGCTGATAATATTGCGCCATGTATTTATGGTGGCGTAACCCTTATCAGATCCATTCATCCACTGGATATTGTTTCACTTACGGCACCCCCATTATATGTTACCATTGTTCATCCGCAAATAGAAGTACGGACCGCAGATGCAAGAAGTATTCTTAAAAAACAGGTCTACCTCAAAGATGCTATCAGACAATGGGGCAATATTGCAGGTCTGATAACCGGATTGCTGCAAAGCGATTACGAGCTGATAGGTCGTTCCCTGGAAGATGTATTAATAGAACCAGTAAGAAGTATTCTTATCCCTGGCTTCAATACAGTCAAAGTGAAAAGTAAAGAAGCAGGAGCACTGGGTGGAGGAATCTCCGGATCTGGACCATCTATCTTTATGTTGAGTAAAGATGAAAAAACTGCAATTACAGTAGAACAGGAGATGAAAAGGGTGTATGAACAATTAGGACTGGAACATCACACATATGTAACCACTATACATTCAACTGGGGTAGATATCGTTGAAGAATAAAAAAATACAAATGCGTTATTATAGTTTAAGCAGGCAATCGCCAGATGTTGATTTCAGACAGGCAACTATCGCTGGGCAGGCGCCTGATAAGGGTTTATATTTTCCTGCACAGTTGCCAAAACTGCAGGAGTCATTTATAGGGCAGTTGGATCAGATGAGCAAAGAAGAACTGGCTTATGAAATCATGAAACCTTATATAGGCAATACCATCGGGGAAAATGCTTTAAGAACAATTGTTGCAGAGGCCATCAATTTTCCTTTCCCACTGGTACCTGTAAACGAACATATGTATTCACTTGAATTGTTTCATGGACCCACATTGGCTTTTAAAGATGTAGGCGCCCGTTTTATGAGTCGCTGCCTCGGATATTTTTCAAAAAACCAGAACAAAAAAACAACGGTGCTGGTAGCTACTTCCGGAGATACCGGTGGTGCTGTAGCCAATGGTTTTTTAGGTGTAGACGCTGTTGAAGTGGTGATATTATACCCATCAGGTAAAGTAAGTCCGGTGCAGGAACTGCAATTAACCACCTGTGGCCAGAATATTACCGCATTGGAAGTTGAAGGAAGTTTCGATGACTGTCAGGCAATGGTAAAAGATGCTTTTATGGATGCAGCGCTCCGGGAACATCTTCAGCTTACATCAGCCAACTCTATTAATGTGGCGCGCTGGTTGCCGCAACAATTATATTATTTCTTTGCATGGCAGCAGTGGTCCGATAAAGAACATCCCCCTGTTATATCGGTACCCAGTGGCAATTTTGGAAATATCTGTGCAGGGTTACTGGCCCGCTATTCAGGCCTGCCAATACCTGCTTTTATTGCTGCCTGTAATGTAAATGATACTGTTTCAGATTTCCTCCGCACCGGAGTCTATACACCCAAAATGGCCGTCTCTACTTTATCAAATGCGATGGATGTAGGTAATCCAAGTAATTTAATCAGGATCATTGAATTGTTTAAAGTAGCCGGTGTTCCGATACATGAAATACTACAAAGTGTAACCGTTACAGATGCTGAAACAGTTCATTGTATCAGGAAGGTTTATGATGATCATGGCTATATGCTGGATCCTCATGGAGCAGTTGCATACGGCGCATTGAAAAGCACGATCAGAGCAGATCAAAAAGGGATTTTTTTGGAAACGGCTCACCCTGTAAAGTTTCCCGATACAGTAAAGAAAGCGATAGGAAAGGAACCCGATTTGCCCGAATCAATCAGGCCATTATTGCAATTGCAAAAAAAAGCTATTAAAATGAGGCCTTCTTTTTCGGAATTAAAAGAATGGTTGCTTAAGGGATAGGGTCAGAAATTTTTTTTATTGAAGTAGATGATAAAGGTGCTTCCTTTATCAACCTCACTGATGGCGGTAATTGAGCCCCCCATAGCTTCTACCTGTGTTTTTGTAATGAAAAGCCCTACTCCTTTTGCTTCTTCATGACGATGAAAGGTTTTATTGAGACCAAACAACTTATCACTATGCCTGTTCAGATCAATACCTAAACCATTGTCTTTAAATTTCAGGATCAATATACCATTTTCAAATAAAGTCTCCGCATAGATAACAGGGGTGCGTAAAGGCGACCTGTACTTTAACGAATTAGAGAGTAAATTTTGCAGAATACTTTCCAGGTAAAGTCTTGGGTACTCAATGGCAGGTGCTTTGGTAAAATTATAACTGACCACAGCTTCTGTTTCCATGATTTTGCCAATCATGCTGTCTTTTACCTTTTTGAAAACTTCTTCGAATAAGAGCGACTCTCTTTTCTTACCTGTATCTTCCTGTATTTTTAATGCATCTACTAATTCATTCAGTGTTTCAGAAAGATTTTGTATAACTGTTTCAAATTTTTCAAACAGAAGCGCTTTTTCTTCTTCTGTCTGGCTTTCTTTATATAACCACAATAAAGAGTTCAGGTTACTGACTGGCGATCTTAAGTTGTGAGAAGTAATATGGGCAAAATTGAGTAATTGCTGATTTTTTTGTTGTAGTTGGAATGACAGTATTTCTTGCTCTGTTCTCGATTTTTTTACTTCAGTAAAATCTGTTGCTCCTCCACAAATAGCAAAAACATTATAATGCTCGTCCATTAATGGGAATTTGTTGGTGAGCATTGTTTTATGCCCCTCTTTCACAACAGCGGTCATTTCTGCTGTGTTGGCTTCTTTTGAAGCTATAATGGCTGCTTCATTGCTTACAAGTTTTGCAGCTACTTCTTCCGGGAAAATATCAAATGCAGTTTTTCCGATAATATTCTCTACTTCAAGATCGAAATCATTTGCAAAACGCTTGTTTACCAGCAGGTATTTTCCATTGGTATCTTTCAGAAAAATAGCAGCAGAAGTATTATTAATAATGCCTTTTAGGAGTTGTTCACTTTTCCATAGTTCGTTTCTGCTTTTCTGTAATGCTTTAACCGATTCATTTAATTCATTGGTTCTTAGTTCTACAATTTTCTCCAGATTTTTATTCAGGTCCAGTAACTTATCCTCGACAATATTCTTTTTGATATTTATTTTATTCAGTTGTCTTGCGGTAAGTGCAATGAGTAGCAAGCCTACAAGCGTAAATGATGTGGCAAATAATGCTATCCCAAATTCAACACTGATCAGTCCTTGCCTGTGTAAGTAAATCCTGATAATACTCAGGAATAATACAGCTATGGTAAGTGTAGGAAACAACTGCCGGGCCATAATATTGCCCAGACCGTTTCCGGTAAGTACACCGGTAACGCCTAAATGCCGGTTCCATAATGATGCTGCAATGGAAGTGATAAAGAATGCAATTGCTGTATGAATTGCCATTGACCCAAGTGCAGATAATTTATAAAAAATGGGAACACCTAAAAGATACCCGATAATAGCAAGTGACGCGATCAATGAAACTATGTGTAAAAGATATTGTGCGATGACTCTTAATGTTTTTTTTGATGATGTGATCAGCAAAAAAGAAACCCCCAGTAAAAAAAATGAAAAAGAAGTGCCTTGTGCCATTCTTCCGGGAGCAAATGATCCATCCTCTATTACAAAATAGTCTTTGATAAGAAACTGATCAATACCTAGATCTACACCTGCAATTGACTGTATGAATGTGGAAATACCCGTCAATAATAATATAACACTGAAAAAAATCCTGAGCCATTTCCATTTTTCTGAAATCAAAGTATAAAGTATCGTTCCCAGCAGTACAAAAAGTAGTGCGGTATTAAATTTCATACTTACATATCCGGGTATAATTGTGGTAAGTAAATGAAGATGAAAAATCCATCCAACAGATACAATAGAACCAAGTACGATCGAAATAGTTGATGCGAACCTGATATACTTTATGCTTGTATCCTGATTCATGAATGGAGCGATAAGGGTGATGAGCGTCTTAAAGTTAAAAAAATAAATGTAGAGTAAGAATTTTAAATATGACACACGGTAGCCTTAAACATTGCTTAAGAAGGGCAAATACAGTTCTAACCAAACTATTTAACCAAAACCTGTAAGGATCATTTTTGTGTTGCGTCAATCAGATGCATAAGCCTGAAAGTGGCCACAAAACAAGCAATCATATGAAAATGAAATATTTACTTCTCGTTTTATGCCTTCAGATTGGCAATGCTACGAAAGCACAGGATTTGTCTGTCAGAAAAAAACATTATAACCTTTCTGAAACGGCACTGGCAATTGAAGGGTATGATCCGGTAGCCTATTTCCTTCAGAAAAAACCGCTAAAAGGAAAAAAAGAACTGTTGGTTAACCATGAGGGAGTAATTTATTATTTCTCGTCAGCCACTAATAGAGATGTTTTCCTCAAATCGCCTTCATCCTATGAGCCGGAATTTGGAGGCTGGTGTGCCTATGCTATGGGAGCCAAAGCTGAAAAAGTGAGCATAGATCCCGAAACTTTTAAAATCATTGACAATAAACTCTATCTTTTTTACAATAGGTTTTTTACAAACACACTAAAAGAGTGGAACAAAGCTGAAGAGTTACTAAAACCCAAAGCTGAAAAAGCCTGGAAAAAAATTATTCACTAGTCATCATTCAATTATATGCAACAACAAACAAAAAATATATTTCAGTGGCTGCTCCGCATCATAGCAGCAGTAATGATGCTGCAAACCCTTTATTTCAAATTCTCAGGGTCTGAAGAGTCTGTTTACATCTTCACACAAATGGGCATAGAACCCTGGGGGCGATATGCAACCGGTATTGCAGAATTAATAGCGGCACTGTTGATCTTATATAAACCTGCAATCTCTATCGGAGCAATACTAACCCTGGGAATCATGAGCGGTGCTATTTTTTCACATCTGTTTGTGTTGGGTATAGCAGTAAAGAATGATCATGGTCTTTTATTTACGTATGCAATCACTGTATGGGTGGCTGCTTCAATCCTGCTTTGGTTGAACAGGTACCAGCTACGCTTCTTTTTTCAGCAGATTTTTCTTAACAAACAGGGTTAGATTCATGTATTCAATCCTTTTAGGATGAAGTAATTGCAGGGTCGGTCAGTTGGATGGTTCAGTCGGTGAAAATGACTGTGGATATTCATAAATAACCGAATTATACCGATTTCACAAAAGAAGATTATTTTCACCCGCAAAAGGAATCGGCTGACCCGGATTTGAAAACCCGGAATTCAAACGATTCGTACATACAGATGGCGGTTGATACAAAATGATAACAACGGCCGTATATGTTTTAAAAGTATAGAACCCGTTAGTATGCAAATTGCTCAAGCTATTCGAAACATATTTGTTCAGTTACATGAAACACTGGATAAATTAACGCCCGAACAATATACGGCATGCAGTAAGTCGCTGTTTAATGCAACCATCGGTCAGCATGTTCGTCATATCGTTGAACTCTTTCAATGTCTTT
>DPWF01000397.1:67143-71015 GCA_003526435.1 Chitinophagaceae bacterium
AGCGGACTGGTGAATTATGAAAAAAGAAAACGGGACAAACAGATAGAAACGGATAAGGATTTAGCCATTCGTCTCTTACACCAGATAAGTCATAACCTGGTACGCGCCGATAAGAAATTGCAACTTGAAATGAGTTATGATGATGTGTCGAATGAAACGGTAAGTGTAGACAGCAACTACTATCGTGAAGTAATATACAACCTCGAACATACTGTTCATCATATGGCATTGATCAGAGTAGGTGTAACAGAACTGTCTGATATTACCTTACCTGAGGCATTTGGTGTGGCTACTTCCACGATAAAACACAGGGAAACATGTGCACAGTAACATTTATTCCACTTGGGAATAAGATACTGCTTACTTCCAATCGTGATGAAAAGGCTGTTCGTAAACAAGCAATATCTCCTGCAGTAACTGCATATAATTCAGCAAACCTGCTTTTCCCGAAAGATGCTGAAGCTGGCGGTACATGGATCGGTGCTTCAGATACAGGTACAATAATGGTTTTACTGAATGGTGGATTTATAAAACATGAACCTGCTGCTGAATACCGGAAGAGCCGTGGGTTGGTTTTTCTTGATGTACTCTCAGAAACAAAAGCCTTGCCCAGTTTCAAAAAAACCAACCTTTTAGGCATCGAGCCTTTTACACTGGTGATCTGGGAAGATGGAAAATTATACGAATGCAGATGGAGCGGAGAGGAGAAATATATTCGTGAAATGGATATAACGCAGCCACATATCTGGTCATCTGTTACGTTATATACTTCAGCCATCATTCAGAAAAGAGAACAATGGTTCAAAAACTGGTTAGACGTGCATCCTCAGCCATCAATAACTGATATTCGTAAGTTTCACCTGTTTGGAGGAGAGGGTGATAGTGAAAATGATATTTGTATGAACAGGAATAATGCTATGTTCACTGTAAGTATAACCAGTATTGAATGCAATCGACAACAGGCTATTATGTATTATGAGGACCTCATTAACCAGAACAAAACAGAGGCAACGCTTACATTTGTTCAGGAACAGCCTGTGGCCTAACTTTCACCCATGAGCTTCATTAAAAAACTGAGCTTTCACCCCCTGTTTATTAAAATATTTCATTGGGAATACTGGCCATTTGCCGTATTATATGCTCCTCTCTACCCTTATTGGTTTTGGCTTTGTTTAAAAGCACGGGCTTTCTTTTATATCAATGCAGCAAATCCATCTATTCGTAATGGCGGATTCCTGATGGAAAGCAAAAAAGAAATCTACGATATTCTGCCACAAGGTACATATCCAACTACACTTTTCTTTCATGCAGGCACAGCAGGCACAGTTGTATTGGAAGAAGTGAAGAAAAAAGGTATTCAATATCCAGCCATCGGTAAGCCCGATATTGGGATGAGAGGAATGAGCGTACAGAAACTGGAAAACGACGCAGACCTTTTAAACTATGCACAAAAAACCAAGGTTGATTTTTTAGTACAGTCCTATATTCCTTACGAAGATGAGTTGGGTATTTTTTATTATCGGATACCCGGGGAAGCAAAAGGACAGATAACAGGTATTGTTGGCAAAGAATTGCTGTCAGTAACAGGCGATGGTAAATCAACAATTGATGAGTTATTGCAACAGCAGCAAAGATTTATCCTGCAATTGCCGACACTGAGAAAGAATATACCGGATGAGTTGATGATGATATTGCCATCGGGGGAAAGAAAATTGCTGGTACCTTATGGTAATCATGCGCGTGGAGCAAAATTTCTTGATGTTACCTACCTGGCCGACGAAAAATTAAACCATGTGATTGATCAACTGGCCAAACAGATTGATGGATTTTATTATGGAAGGATGGATGTGAGATATAACAGTATTGAGGAGTTGCGGGAAGGTAGAAACTTCTCCATCATTGAACTCAACGGTTCCGGCAGTGAGCCCACGCATATGTACGACCCATGCCACTCTGTTTTTTTTGCATGGAAAGAAATTACAAGGCATTGGGCTATTATGTACAAAATCAGTACAATCAACCATAAGCATGGAGTTCCTTATATGACACGGAAGGAAGGTCTCGCCATGCTGAAAGCCAACGGACAGTTGGTAAAAAATATTTCCTGAATTTCTGCAAAGCCTCGGTCAATAAATAAAATGCACAAGTTCTGTTGATGCATTAATTTGCGCGCATAAATTATTCAAACACTATGTTGCAGACAGCAAAGGGCTTTCTTTTCGACCTGAATGGTACGATGATAGATGATATGCAATATCATAAACAGGTATGGTATGATATTCTTACAAAAGATCTGGGTGCCGATCTAAGTTGGGAGCAGGTAGCTTCACATATGTATGGAAAAAACGTGGAGCTGCTGATCAGGATATTTGGACCAGATCATTTTACCATGGAAGAAATGAACCGGCTTTCAGTAGAGAAAGAAAAAAAATACCAGGAACTGTACAAGCCCCAATTAAAAGGTTTGCCAGGACTAGAAACATTTCTTGAAAAAGCAAAACAGAAAACTATTAAAATGGGCATTGGCTCAGCGGCCATTTTGTTTAATATTGATTTTGCGATAGATGGGCTTCAGATCAGACATTATTTTGATTCAATCGTAGGAGCAGAAAATGTTAAAGACAGCAAACCCGATCCGGAAACTTATTTAAAAGGGGCCATGGAGTTGGGTCTGAATCCATCAGACTGTATTGTTTTTGAAGATGCCCCTAAAGGTGTGGAAGCCGCGCAGAATGCCGGCATGAAAGCTGTTGTACTCACTACTATGCATACAGCAGAAGAGTTCGGTGAATATTCAAATATCATAGCTTTTGCAAATGATTACACCACATTAATTCCTTTGCTCGATTAGTATTGCATTCTCGTATTTTAGAAATACATAATAGCCCTGCGTAGGCTCATGTTACTTACCATAGTATAAGATGTAAAATAATAAAGGGGATCTTTTACGGATCCCCTTTATTATTTTATAAGTACCGGTTTTACCAGAATCTCACATAGAGCGCAGTGAGTAACAATAATGTAATAATGATTAACACCAGTACAGAGTTACTTACTTTAAACATACCTTTCTCAAAGATGAAAGATTTCGGATTCACTTTAGGTCCACGGAGACTGATGAGGATCATCACTACCATGGTAAAGAAGAACGACCAGCCCATGTTGATCAGGAATGGTATTTCATAACCGCCTTTACCATTCGGATAAGCAGTGTACAAAATGGTTTCATTACCCAACAGTGCAGGTGCATAGTTGTTAAAGAATACCGACAATGCAAAACCACAAATTACGCCCGCAATGGCTGCAGCACCTGTGGTTCTTTTCCAGAACATACCTAGAATAAACATGGCAAATACACCAGGGCTGATAAAGCCGGTATATTTCTGGATAAAGGTAAATCCACCTTCACCACCGATGCCCAAAGTATCGTTCCAGGTGAACAGCACACTAACAATCATCGCAACAAAAATGGTTACCCTTCCTGTCCAAACCAGTTTCTTTTCATCGGCATTTGGTTTGAGGTATTTCTTGTAAATATCAAGTGTAAAAATGGTAGAAATACTATTAGCCTTACCAGCGAGTGAAGCTACAATGGCCGCTGTTAATGCAGCGATTGATAAACCTTTTAATCCGCTTGGCAGGAAACTCAGGATGGCAGAGTAGGCACCATCTTTACTTCCACCCTCGAGTTGTGGCAGGTGGCCATTTTTATACAATACATAGGCAGCAATACCTGGTAACATAACAATTACAGGCATCATTAATTTCATCAGACCGGCAAACAGAATACCTGTTCTGGCTGTTTGCAGATTGGCACCTAATGCACGTTGTGTAATGTATTGGTTGCATCCCCAGTAATTCAGGTTAACGAT
>DPWF01000397.1:71020-84469 GCA_003526435.1 Chitinophagaceae bacterium
AGCAGCAAAATACATGGCAATACCCGGCAACACGAGATACTTATTGATCTCTTCCTGTGTGGCATTTGGGCCAGGTTTGTCAAGAATCATATGGAAATGATCAGGTGCTTCTTTGAGAAGTGTATTGAAGCCGGCAATGACATCTTTACCAAATCCGAATTTTTCACTAACAATCAGGAGGGCCATATAAGTTGTTGCCAGACCTCCTATAATGAGTACGGCTACCTGTATTACATCGGTATAACCAATTACTTTCATACCACCCAGCGTAATGACGAGTGCGAACACTGCCAGTAAAACCATAATCAGGTGCAGGTATTGTCCACCCACCAATCCATTAATGGCAACGGCACCGAGATAAAGTATGGAAGTAAGGTTTACAAATACGTACAGGAATAACCAGAACACTGCCATGATCAATGCAACCGTTTCATTGTAACGATTGGTAAGAAACTGTGGCATGGTGAAGATTTTATTCTTCAGGTAGATCGGCATAAACCAGATGGCAATGATGATCAGTGCCAGTGCGGCAATCCATTCATACGCGGCAACGGCTGTTCCAACAAAAAAACCTTCCCCACTCATTCCAATAAACTGCTCGGCAGAAATATTGGATGCAATCAGCGAAGCGCCGATGGCCCACCAGGTAAGCGAACCTTCAGCAAGGAAGAAATCTTTGGTGTCGGTTGTGGTTTTCTTTTTCTTGAGGTAAATCCAGTAACCATATCCGGCTACGATGACGAAATAAAAGAGAAAGACAATGATGTCGATAGTGGCAAGTCCTTTCATTAGTTAGTGGTTTTCGTATGCGTAATTTCGCTTTTTATTGATAAAACTTATCATTCCAGCGCAATTCATTTTTAAATTGATACATTTTGGTATTGTTGTTAATGCAAACAAATTCAATACCGGCCATTGCAGCAAAATCTTCCATTTGTTCCGATGTAATATTCTGCGAATAGCAGGTATGGTGCGCTCCACCGGCCAGTATCCATGCTGCACAACCGTTTTGCATGTCGGGATAAGGCTTCCAGAGTACCCTTGCTACAGGCAATTTAGGCAGGCTGCTGATGGGTGAAACAGCCATTACATCATTCACGAGTAAACGGAAACGGTTGCCCATATCAACAATAGACGCATTGATAGCCGGTCCAGAACCTGAGTTGAACACCAGGCGAACGGGATCTGCCTTGCCACCAATACCCAATGGATGTATTTCACAGCTTGGTTTACCATCTGCAATCGATTCGCAGATCTCCAGCATGTGTGCACCGAGTACCAGTTTATTATCGGGATTAAAATGATAAGTATAATCTTCCATGAAAGAGTTGCCACCTTTCAAACCATTGCCCATTACTTTCATGGCCCGCACCAACGCTGCCGTTTTCCAGTCGCCTTCACCTGAAAATCCATATCCTTTGCCCATCAAACGTTGAGCAGCAATGCCTGGTAATTGTTCCAGCCCATGCAGGTCTTCGAAAGTGGTGGTAAAACCTTTGAAATTTCCCTGTTTCAGAAAACGCTCAATGCCCAGCTCAATTTTAGCAGCAGTTTTAAGTGAAGCATGCTGAGCTCCCCCTTTTTGCAAACTGTCCATGAGCGTGTAAGAAGCAATATATTCATCTACCAGTGTATTAACTTCTCCATCGCTTACTTCATTCATCACCTGAACCAGATCGCCAACACCATACGTATTTACGGAATATCCGAATTTAATTTCGGCTTCCACTTTATCTCCTTCTGTAACCGCTACAAAACGCATGTTGTCGCCAAAACGAACAAAACGTGCGCCTTGCCAGTCGTGCCAGCCAGCAGCAGCACGTACCCAGCCATTTATTTTGTCGATACATTCAGCATCGCTCCAGTGACCTACTACCACTTTTCTGTCGATACGCATACGGCTCATGATAAAACCAAATTCCCTGTCGCCATGAGCGCTTTGGTTAAGATTCATGAAATCCATGTCAATTGTACCCCATGGAATATCGCGGTTGAATTGTGTATGAAAATGAAGCAAAGGCTTGCGTAAAATCTTTAAACCACCGATCCACATTTTTGCGGGAGAGAAAGTGTGCATCCAGGTAATGACACCAATACAGTTGGTTGCATTATTGGCTTCCTGGCAAATAGCATAAATTTCTTCGGTAGATTTTACTGTAGGTTTATAAACAACCTGAACAGGCATATTCGGAGCCTTATTCAGTGCATCTGCAATTACAGTTGAATTAGCGGCTACCTGTTTTAGTGTTTCTTCGCCGTATAAATGTTGGCTTCCTGTAACAAACCAAACTTCCAGTTGCTTCAGATTGATCATAGTGCTTGTCTTTGTTGATATAAATATTATTGACCGTAATAAGAATCAGGCCCGTGTTTTCTTTCAAAATGTTTTTTGATCAATGCATCTTTTAATACCGGTGCATTTGGGTTGATCTGTAAAGTGAGGTAAGCCATTTTTGCCACTTCTTCCAGTACTGCGGCGTTGTACACAGCTTTGTGAGCATTTTTACCCCAGGTAAAGGGGGCGTGATTACCCACCAGCATCATTTCTGTTTCGGCAGGATCGAGCAATTTATCTTTGAAACAGTTCAATATCTGGAAACCTGTTTCTGTTTCATAATCGCCTTTAATCATTTCATCATTCATAGGTGGTGCACAGGGAATGAATGCAGTGGTATGATCGGCATGTGTGGTACCAAAAATGGGAATATCTCTCTGTGCCTGTGCCCATGCTGTTGCATAGGTAGAATGTGTATGTACAATACTTCCTATAGAGCTCCAGTGTTTATATAGTAATGCATGTGTTTTGGTATCTGATGAAGGACGTAATGACCCTTCTACCACATTTGCATCAAAATCAACAATCACCATCTTTTCGGGGCTCAGCTCTTCATAAGGAACACCACTGGGTTTAATGGCAAAAACCTGGTTCACCCTGTCAACCACACTCACATTACCAAAAGTGAATAATACCAATCCCAGTTTAGGCAACTGCATATTGGCATCATATGCTTCTTGTTTTAGCTGATCATACTTACTCATGCTGATTTATTTAAACGACACCACATTATTGTTTTGGGGCATTGGTTTCGGTGAAAGCACCTGCCCGCTGGTATTGGATATAACGTTGCTGATAATAGGGAACCCTTGCTGCATCCGGTTCATACACTGCATCGAATCCCTGGCCCATATGTTCCATAGCGTCTTCTACTTTCGTATAAACGCCTGCGGCCGTAGCGGCAAACATGGCGGCACCTAAGGCACAGGTCTGCTCACTTTTATGAATGCGTATCGGCATATTCATGATGTCTGCCATCACCTGCATGATATAAGGTGAGCGTTTGGCAACACCCCCTAATCCAATCAACCCTTTTACAGGCACACCTTCGTTAATAAAACGATCCACAATCATTTTGGCACCAAAACAGGTGGCTTCCACCAGCGATTTAAAAATCGCGGGGGCATCGGTTCCTAAATTTAAGCCATGTAAACTACCGGTTAAAAACTGGTTGGCATCGGGTGTTCTTCTGCCATTGAACCAATCCAGTGCCAGCTCATCATCTGTCTGTAACGGAAGTTTAGCCGCTTCCTGTGAAAGATAAGGAATGAGTTTATCAGAAAGTTCTTTTTCCAGTTGAATAATTGTTTGTTCGTCAAGCACTGCCGATTCGGAGATTAATTTTTTCACCGGTCTTAAAATCAGCTCACGGAACCAGGCGTAGGTATCTCCAAATGCAGACTGTCCTGCTTCAAGACCTAACATGCCTGGAATTACCGATCCGTTTACCTGGCCACAAATACCTTTTACTGTTTTCTCTGACAGATCGGCATTTGGTGCAACAAGAATATCGCAGGTAGAAGTGCCCATTACTTTGCTGAGGTGATAAGGCTCAATTTGTCCACCTACTGCACCCATATGTGCATCAAAAGCACCAACGGCAACAATTACAGATTCAGGCAGTCCTAGTTTCTGGGCCCATTCGGAGGAGAGTGTTCCTGCAGACTGGTCAGAAGTATAGGTTTGTTTACCGAGGGAGTCGGCATATCCATTTAATAAAGGATCCAGTTGCGTAAAAAAATCGTTCGGAGGATAACCGTTGAACGCCTCTGCCCACAAACCTTTATGGCCAGCAGCACAAACACTTCTTTTGATGTTTGCCACATCTTTGCCACCTGTTAACAGGAAGGGAATCCAGTCGCAATGTTCTACCCATGACACACATGCTTTTCTTATTGCTTCATCTGTTCTCAGTATATGTAACAGTTTGGCCCAAAACCATTCAGAAGAATAGATGCCACCTACAAACTGTAAATAATTGGTATCAAATTTTGTTGCATGCTGATTTATTTCAGCAGCTTCCTGCACACTGGTATGGTCTTTCCATAAAATAAACATGGCATTTGGGTTCTCTGCAAATGCGGGATTCAACGCCAGTGGTTGTCCTGAAGCGTCTACTGCCACTGGCGTTGAGCCTGTAGTATCAATACCAATAGCACGTACATTCTCTGCAACCTGCAAGCCTGCTTTTTGTAAACAGTCGGTAATAGTTGCGGTCAACCCTTCTATATAATCAAGCGGATGTTGTCTGAACTGACTTTCAGCAGCATTGCAGTAAAGTCCTTTTTTCCAGCGGCTATAATAGTGAACGGAAGATGTAATTTCTTCACCTGAAGTGGTATTTACAATAATGGAACGAACAGAATCGGTACCGTAGTCAACACCAATAACGTAGTTGTCTTTTTTCATTTGCAAGCAATATGCGTTCTATAATTCGTGTCAAATTAACACTTAAAAATTGAAAACAAAAAAAACAGGAAGAAATTTTCCTGTTTATTTAAGATTTCCCGGGTTGGGTATAAGGTTAAGAAAGGCGTGAAAGTTAGCTGCATAGCGCCTTTTATCGAGTTTATAGTAGAAGGCACCCTTTTTCGAGCTCTCCTTGTCTTTGTCTTTTTGTTTTACAAGCAGCTTTGTTGACTGTAGTTTCCGGCTGAAATTTCTTTTGTCGAACTGGTAGTCGAAGATGCCTTCATACAGACTCTGCAGTTGGGGTAGTGTGAATTTTTCAGGTAAAAGTTCAAACAGTATTGGGTGGAAAGCAGCTTTATACCTGAGCTTTTCCTTGGCCATATCTACCATTTGCTGGTGGTCGAAAATGAGTTTGGGTGTATCTTTTATAGGGAACCATTCTGCGTGATAATCTTCATTCAATTGCTTTTCATATTGATGAATATCAATTAATGCAAAATAGGCAACAGAAACGGTACGCTCAATAGGGTCACGGTTTACCTCACCAAAAGCGTATAACTGTTCCATATATACACCTTCCAGACCTGTTAGTTCTTTCAGGATACGGGCAGAACCCCTCGAGAAGTCTTCATCTTTCTGGATAAAACCTCCCATCAGACTCCATTTACCTTTTTCATATTCAAGGCCACGCTGAACCAGTAAGAGTTTCAGTTCCGTGCCGTCAAAGCCAAAGATGATACAATCTATGGCAACCAATATGCGTGTCTGTTTATGATACCTGACCATATTACTATGCTATCTCAAAAGCGTGAGTGATCGGTTTTCAAAGTAACAAATCTCAGCATTAAATATAAGTAATCCGTAAAAAATAATAAGTGTTTTTTTTACAATTAATAATTTTTCTCTAATTTGGTACGGCCCTTTAAGGCTTTCAGGATATTTATACCGATTGCAAACCATCATCATCACCATATGAAAAAATTACAAAACATAGCCGTTTTAGCCCTTATTGGCTTGTTGGTACAATGCACTTCTGCGCCTGCCGATAAAACAGCCGCAACTGCTGCCGTACTTGATACAACTGCATTAAAAGCAGCTTATGAAACAACAGTTGATAACAAGCCGGTTCATTTATATGTATTAAAAAATGCCGGAGGCGTAGAAGCAGCTATTACCAATTTTGGCGGAAGAGTAGTAGCACTGGTAGTGCCTGACAAGAATGGTGTGATGACTGATATAACATTAGGTTACGACAGTCTGAATCATTATCGTACCCGTAGTGAAACCTATTTTGGTGCACTGATCGGGCGTTACGGTAACCGTATTGCAAAAGCAAAATTCTCCCTGAATGGAAAAACCTATCAACTGGCAGCCAATAACGGTGTAAATAGTTTACATGGCGGACCCATGGGTTTTCATAACCAGGTATGGGATGCGGTGCAGAAAGATGACCGCACACTTGAATTGAGTTATGTATCAAAAGATGGAGAAGAAGGCTATCCTGGAAATCTTAGTGTAAAAGTGATTTATACGTTAACAGATGCAAACGAATTAAAGATAGATTATGAAGCTACTACCGATCAGCCTACAGTAGTAAACCTCACTAACCACGCTTATTTCAACCTGAATGGTCAGGGCAACGAAACCATTACCGATCATATGCTGACCATCTATGCATCAAAATATTCTGCAGTAGACACTACACTGATTCCTGCAGGAGATCCTGTAGCAGTAGAAGGAACACCATTTGATTTCAGGACTTCAAAACAGGTTGGTAAAGAGATTGGATCGAATCATATACAAATTAAAAACGGGCTGGGTTACGACCACAATTTTGTACTCGATAAAAAGCAGGCTGGTGCTTTAGAAAAAGCAGCATCTGTATACGCACCTTCAACAGGTATATTGATGGATGTGTACACAACAGAACCTGCTATTCAGTTCTACAGTGGTAATTTCCTGGATGGTAAACTGGTTGGTAAACAACAGAAAGCATATGGCCATCGTTCTGCATTTTGCCTGGAAACACAGCATTATCCTGATGCGCCGAACCAGCCATCATTTCCATCAACAACACTGGAACCAGGAAAAAAATACCAGACCACAACCATCTACCAGTTTGGTATTCAGAAATAACAAAATAGAGTCAGTATTGGTTAATATCTGAAAAATAAAACGAAAACTGCAGTTGTATTTTTAAACTGATTGTAAGTCTCACAAGGAAAGGGTTAACACTGCGTGAATGCCGGCTTTCCAAAGAAATGCCGGTAATAGATCAAATATAAATTTTGGAAACATGAGTATCTGCAAAAGCAATTTTTTTGTTGCGGGGATGTTATTGTCTGTATGTAACCTGCAAGCTCAGGTGAAAGACTACCCCATTCAACCGGTAACGTTCAATCATGTTCATGTACATGATCAGTTCTGGGCGCCCCGTATCAAGATTAATGCGGAAGTAACCATTCCGTATGTGTTACAAAAAAGCCGTGAAACGGGGCGTGTTGATAATTTCCTGAAAGCAGCCGGAAAGATGGCGCCTGAGAAATTAACAGAATATCCTTTTGATGATTCTGATATTTTTAAAGTAATTGAAGGTGCTTCATATGCCTTGCAGGTTCAGCCCAATCCGGAACTGGATAAATCGGTTGATTCATTGATTACGATCATTGCAGATGCACAGGAGCCAGATGGATATCTCTATACATTCCGCACCATGAAGCCGGCTAAACTGCATCCATGGATCAGTCCGAAACGCTGGGAAAAAGATCCAGATCTGAGCCATGAACTCTACAACGCAGGCCACTTATATGAAGCTGCGGTAGCTCATTTTCTTTCTACCGGTAAGAAAAACCTGTTGAACATAGCCACTAAAAATGCAGATCTTATCGTTAAAGATTTCCTGCATGGCAAAGCGCCTTATTTTCCTGGTCACCAGGTAATTGAAACAGGTTTGTCTAGACTGTACCGCGTTACCGGTAAAAAAGAATACCTCGACCTCGCAAAATACTTTTTAGATATCCGTGGTAACGGACAGGTAAGAGGTTCTCAATACAGCCAGTCGCACAAACCAGTGGTACAACAAAATGAAGCGGTGGGTCATGCCGTGCGTGCCGCATATATGTATACAGGCATGGCCGATGTGGCAGCACTTACGGGTGATGCCTCATACATCAAAGCCATCGACAATATCTGGTCCGATGTGGTGACTAAAAAAATGTACCTCACTGGTGGTATTGGTGCAACGGGTGCCGGTGAAGCATTTGGTGCTGCATACGAATTGCCCAATATGTCGGCATATGCGGAAACCTGTGCGTCTATTGCCAATGTGTACTGGAACATCCGCATGTTTTTATTACATGGCGATGCCAAATATGTTGATGTAATGGAACGTGTGTTATACAATGGTGTATTATCGGGTATTGCACAGGATGGAAAAAAATTCTTTTATCCAAATCCATTGGCATCAATGGGCCAGCATGCTCGTAGTGCATGGTTTGGTTGTGCCTGTTGTATTTCAAACGTAACACGTTTTATGCCATCTGTTCCTGGGTATGTATACGCACAGGATCAGAATAATGTATATGTAAACCTGTTTATGACCAATGAGGCAGATGTAACATTACCTGCCGGCAAATTAAAGATTGCACAGGAAACAGCTTATCCATGGGAAGGCGGGGTGAAAATTACAGTGAATCCCGAAAAACAGATTCCGTTTGCTTTGCGTGTAAGAATACCTGGATGGGCAAGACAGGAAGCAGTACCTGGTGACTTGTATCGTTTTGCTGATCAGAAACAAACACAGATACAAATTAGCATTAACGGTAAAGCTGTTGAATATACTTTAGAGAAAGGCTATGCTGTATTTAACCGTACCTGGAAACAAGGCGATGTGGTTAGTTTCAGTTTACCAATGGAAATTGAAAAAGTATTGGCCAACGAAAAAATAAAGGATGACCAGGGAAGATTTGCATTGCAGAGAGGTCCATTGGTATTTTGCTTGGAAGGACCTGATCATGCAGATAAAGTAGTACAGAATATTGTGGTGCCACAACAAGCTTCGCTGAAAGAATCGTTCGATCCTCAGTTATTAAATGGTGTGTTATTACTGAATGGTACAGGTAGTGCCACAACACGTCAACTGAATAGTGATGACCTGTTGAAAAAAGAGCAGCCTGTAAAAGCCATCCCTTATTACTCCTGGAACAATCGTGGATCAGGTGAAATGGTTGTATGGATTCCTTATGTTGAATCAGCAGCCCGCCCCAAACCGGCTCCAACAATTGCTTCGAAAAGTAAAATCAGTGGTTCTATCAATAACCAGCGAATGCTGAATGCATTGAATGATCAGTTTGAACCTTCAAGTTCAGAAGATAAATCTGCTTTGTACCTGCATTGGTGGCCCAAAAAAGACACGGAAGAGTGGGTACAATATGATTTTGACCAGGAGCAAACCGTTTCAGAATCAAAAGTGTACTGGTACGATGATAGTCCTTTTGGTGGATGCCGTATTCCTGCATCATGGGAACTGTTATATAAACAAGGCGATCAGTGGGTGCCTGTACAAACTACGGCACCATATGAAAATGCAAAAGACAAATACAATACAGTTCGCTTTACGCCGGTAAAAACAACTGCTATCAGAATGAAAATCCGTTTACCCAAGGATCATGCTACCGGTGTTCATGAGTGGATCGTAAAATAAAAACCAAGCAAGCAATTATGCAATTCAAATATTCTTTTCGTACTGTGCTGATGGGATGCCTTCTCACATCAGTTTCTTTTGGAGTGGCACAGGAACGGGCATCGATGAAAGTATATACCGATAAGGTAAAAAATACCGTATCGCCTAACCTACACGGTATTTTCTTTGAGGAAATCAGTCACGGCGGCGAAGGTGGTTTGTATGCTGAATTAATCCAGAACAGAGGCTTTGAAGAAAGCAGGATACCTCCAGGTTCCGTAGTGGAGAATGGCATGCTGAATGCCAACCCCAATAAAAAACCTCATTACAACCTCAATGGAAGAGCGAGTGACTGGCGTATGCCATGGCCTGTAAAAACGGCTATGCCTTACTGGAAATTGTCAGTTGGTGAAAATGCTAAAGTAAATGCTACCATCAGCACTGATAAACCTTTAACAGCGGCAACGCCTCAATCGGCATTGCTTACGGTTGAACAATTGTCGGGTACAGGAAAAGATTATTTTGTAAACGAAGGCTTCTGGGGTATTGATGCTAAAAAAGGAGAATCGTACGCGCTCAGTTTTTATACAAAAACAAATGAAGCGTACAAAGGACCACTGACAGTTGTTTTATTGTCTTCCTCCGGAAAAGAAATAGCATCGCATACATTCAAATCTGTCAATAGTAAAGACTGGAAAAAATTCAGTTGTACGTTAACAGCATCTGAAACCGATGGTAAATCAAGTTTTGCTTTTCGTCTGGAGTCAACAGGAGAAATATCATTTGATTTTGTGTCCCTGTTTCCAAAGAAGACATTTAAAAACAGACCCAATGGTTTGCGTGCCGACCTGGCACAGTACCTGGCCGATTTAAAACCAGCTTTTGTACGTTGGCCCGGTGGTTGTTTCGTAGAAGGTGTGAATGTTGAAAGCGCCCCTAACTGGAAAAATGCAATAGGTCCGTTGGAAAACAGACCCGGTACATTCAGTGTGTGGGGTTACTGGTCGAGTGATGGTTTTGGATATCATGAGTATTTACAGTTCTGTGAGGACATTAAATCAGATGCTTTATACGTTTTCAATGCTGGTGTTTCATGCGAATTCAGAAGCGGAACATTTATCAGTGATGGAGAAGTGCAGGCCGTAATAGATGATGTACTCGATGCTATTGAATATGCGGTTGGACCTGTTAGTTCCAAATGGGGTAAGGTTCGCGCGCAGAATGGTCACCCCAAACCATTTCCGCTGAAATATATTGAAGTAGGTAATGAACAACATGGCCCCTGGTATGCCAAAAGATACAATCGTTTTCATGAAGCCATCAAGGCGAAATATCCTGATATCAAGATTGTATCCAGTATGGGTATAGGCGATATTAATCGTCGTACACTCGACAGCATCAAAGTAACAGATATTGCTGATGAGCATGCTTATAAAAGCGCTTTCTGGTCATTTACCAACTATGATCATTTCGATAATTACAAACGTGGTGATTATGAAGTATATGTTGGAGAATATGCTACCAACGCAGGTGTAGGTAATGGTAATATGCAGGCAGCATTGAATGATGCGGCTTATATATTAGGTATGGAAAACAATGGCGACCTGGTAAAAATGTCGAGCTATGCACCTTTGTTTGAAAATGTGAATACAAGACACTGGCCTGTAAACCTCATCAAGTATAAAGCAGATAGCAGTTTTGCACGTATTTCTTATTATACGATTCAGTTGATGAATGAACAACGGTCGGATGAAAACTTCTCCGTCTCTCTGCAACAAAAAGAAGCAGCAGTAAAAAAACCAAAGAATAAAGGAAGCATCGGTCTGGCTACCTGGGACACACAAACGGAATATCGCAATATTGAAGTAATACAAAACGGACAAACTGTTTACCAAAGCGATTTTGTAAACAAAGCTGATGAATGGCAGTCTGTAAGAGGTTCATGGCAGGTTAAAGATGGCGCTATGGCACAAACAGCCCAGGGAGCCCAAAGACTGATGGTTCTCAAAGACAAATCGTTTGATACATACACGCTTAAACTGGAAGCAAGAAAAACGGGAGGAACAAATGCCTTTATCATTCCATTTGCAGTAAACGGTACAAATTCTATGTTGCGTGCACATATTGGCGCACTCGTGAACAACAGCACCGTGTTTGAAATTGTGAGTGAAGGATCTGTAGCCAACGTATCGCCTACCAAAAGACTGGCCAAACCCATTGAAACAGGCAGATGGTATAAGATAAGGTTGGAAGTGGGTCACGATAAAGTAGATTGTTATCTTGATGATGTATTGCTCCTTTCCTACACTGAACCCAAAAAACTGATTGGTATTGCGGGCCGTGATCAAAAAACAGGCGATCTGATTGTAAAAATGGTGAATGGTAATGATGACGCTATTGAAACAGAAATTGAACTAGATGGTACAGTTGAAACCGCGGGCACTTATAAAGCTTACACCATTGCTTCAGGTGAAACTACTGCAGAGAATTCATTTACTGAACCCAAAAAATATATACCTGTTACTACAACGTCAAAAACCGTTGGAGCTAAAAAACTGGTACATAGTTTCCCTAAATATTCGATTACTGTTTTACGAATACCCACTAAAAAATAACAACGAACATGAAACGGTTGTTAATCCTTACATCCTTGTTTGCTGTAACAAGTCAATTATCGGCACAGCAAAAACCATTGCCATCATACAGTCCAACGCGTACTGAAATGCTTGCCAGGTATAAAGCTGCCAACGACAGAGACAGCCTGGCGCGCAAAACAGCATTTAAATTGAATGTTACACCTAACTGGAGTGGCCCATCTGCCTTTTGGTACAGGAACGCATTACCCGATAGTCAATCTGAATATTTATATGTTGATCCTGTAAAAAATATAAAACGCCCTTTGTTTGATGCGCAGAA
Organism: Chitinophagaceae bacterium; assembly: GCA_003526435.1. Taxonomy (GTDB): domain Bacteria; phylum Bacteroidota; class Bacteroidia; order Chitinophagales; family Chitinophagaceae; genus Sediminibacterium. Next base: position 83,365 of record DPWF01000397.1, read on the forward strand.
AATGGCAACAGCTCTTACAACGGTGCAAGGTAAAACTGCAACGGCCAACCGCTTACCCATCAGGAATGCTTATTTGTATCCTGACGGAAAGAAACTGGCCGTTTCTCTCGGCCGTACATTTTACGATGTAGACCTTTCTACTTATAGCGTATCAAAAATTGATTCACTGCCAGTTGATAAAACGGAGTATCCGTCTTTAACACGCATGCCTGGTCGCTGGCAGCGTAACAGGAATGCAAGAACATCGCCAGACAATCAATGGAACGTATCGGTAAAAGATAATAATATATACCTTGAACCTGTTGGTGGCGGTACTCCTGTTCAGTACACTGCCGATGGTACATCTGCACTGCCTTATGGTGATATTACCTGGTCGCCTGATGGTAAATACCTGGTTGCATATAAAATTAAACGTGTAGTTGATAAACCGGTATATTATGTACTCACCTCTGTTCCCGGCACTACACGTGGTGAAATGAAAGAACGCCCCTATAAACAACCGGGTGACGATTTTTCCACTTATGAAATGCATTTGATTAAAGTAGCTGATAAATCTGTTGTAAAAGTAAAGACAGAGATCATCGACTTTTTTGATGCACCAAAACTCAACTGGAACAAGGGAGATAACGATCATTTTATGTTTGAAAGAGTAGATCGTGGTCACCAGCGATTCAGAATAATTGAAGTAAATGCTGCAGATGGAAGTACAAGGAATATTGTAGATGAACAAACCAATACATTTATTTACGAGCAACGTATTTTCACTTATTACCTTCCTGAGACTGCCGAAGTATTATGGGTTACTGAAAAAGATGGCTGGAGGCATATTTACCTGGTAGATGCAAAAAGCGGGACCATAAAAAATCCTGTTACAAAAGGTGAATGGGTAGTTCGTTCGGTTGATAGTGTGGATGTGAAAAAAAGAGAGATATGGTTCCAGGCAAGTGGTATGAATAAAGGAGAAGATCCATACTTCCTTCATTACTACCGCATTGGTTTCGATGGAAAAAATATGATTACGCTTACCAAACCTGGATTTAATCACCGCATTACCTGGTCGCCAGACAAACAATATTTTGTAGATACCTATTCTACTGTAGATCAG
>DPWF01000395.1:0-2170 GCA_003526435.1 Chitinophagaceae bacterium
ATAACCTGTATGGAAAAACAGTTTACCAGGATCCTGTGGTTGCAGCCAATACCACTGCAAATCTGTTACAGAAAAAAGGTTGCGATCTGGTGATTTGTTTGTCGCACCTGGGCGACCGTTATACCGAGAATAAGGTAAGTGATGAGATACTGGCAAAAGAGAGTTACGACATCGACCTGATCATTGGCGGGCATACCCATCGTTTTTTTGAGGAGCCCAGAAAATACCGGAATAAAAATGGTGGAGATGTAGTGGTGAATCAGGTAGGTTTTGGAGGGATTCAGTTGGGACGGCTGGAGTATCAATTTTCCCGTTTATCGAGAAAAAAACTCGCAAAGGCCCATACTGTGGTTGTAGGGAAAAAAACAAGTGAATAAAAAATTTTTTTTTCAACATAAAGTCTACATATTCGCACCCCTGTATCTGTTTTTTTTCAACATTTCCACATGTGGGAAAAATAAGATAACTTGAAGGCAAAGCGAATAAGTTAACTCATTATAAAATTGTTCATTTTTTGTATGGCTAAAAATGCTGAATCAGTCTGGAGCAATTGTTTGAAGATCATCAAAGACATTGTAGAATGGCAACATTTTAAAACATGGTTTGAGCCGATTAATCCCGTAGAGCTGAAAGGAAACGTTTTAATGATTCAGGTACCCAGTCAATTTTTTTACGAGTATCTGGAGGAGCATTATGTAAACCTGCTGGCGAAAACACTGAAGCGTGAACTGGGTAAAGAAGCAAGACTGGAATACCGTATCATGGTTGACAGTGGTAATACCAATGGAAGAAGTGGTTCGATGGATGTACCTGCCAGCAACATGAAAACCTATAACAATAATGAAATGAATTTTCCACTGGTGATAGATAATCCGGTGAAGAATCCATTTGTTATTCCGGGTTTGAAAAAAATGCAGATCGATCCGCAGTTGAATCATATGTACACATTTGATTCATTTATTGAGGGCGACTGTAACAGGGTGGCACGCAGGGCCGGTAAAACGGTAGCGGAGAAGCCCGGCGCCAATTCCTTCAATCCACTGGTTATTTATGGTGGTGTAGGACTTGGTAAGACCCATCTAGCCCAGGCCATTGGTAATGAGGTAAAAAGAACCCATCCGGGCAAAGTGGTTTTATATGTAAGCAGTGAAAAATTCATCAACCAGTTCCAGGATCATAGCCGTAATAATGCAATCAACGACTTTATCCATTTTTACCAACTGATTGATGTTCTGATTATAGATGATGTTCAATTCTTCAGCCGGGCTGAAAAAAGCCAGGATGCATTTTTTGCCATCTTTAACCACCTGCACCAGAGTGGTAAACAACTGGTATTAACTTCAGACAAACCTCCCAAGGACCTTGATGGTATGCAGGAACGTTTATTGAGTCGCTTCCGTTGGGGTTTGAGTGCTGATTTACAGGTACCCGATTACGAAACCCGTATTGAGATACTGGAGCGTAAGATGAAGAACGATGGTTTGGATATGCCCAAAGAAGTGGTAAAATATGTGGCTTACAATATCAATACCAATGTAAGAGAACTGGAAGGTGCGCTGATTTCATTACTGGCTCAGTCTTCATTGAATAAAAAAGATATTGATGTAGAACTGGCCAAGAAAGTATTGCGCAACTTTGTAAAAACGAGCAGCAAGGAAATTACTATTGATGCCATTCAGAAAATGGTTTGTGAATACTTTGATGTGCCATACGACAAGTTATTACAGAAAACCCGTAAGAGAGAGATTGTACAGGCCCGTCAGATTACCATGTACCTCGCCAAAGCCTTTACCAAGAACTCATTAAAGACCATTGGTGAGCATTTTGGTGGCCGCGATCATACCACGGTGATTCACTCCTGCCAGACAGTAAAAGATTTGATGGACACCGACTCCATTTTCAGGGAAAACGTGATGGAACTGACGCAGAAAGTGCAATTGGCGGCGATGTAGATTCACTCCAACTATTTCGGAAGGAAATATTTTTAAAACCCGGTATTTACCGGGTTTTATTTTTTGGCAGATAAGTTTTACCTGCCTATTTTTGCAGCCCTCGCTGAAAAGTGAGGATAGGCTTATAATCAGCCCGGTGAGGTGGATGAGTGGCTGAAATCAGTAGTTTGCTAAACTGCCGTACGGGTTAAACTGTACCGCGGGTTCGAATCCCGCCC
>DPWF01000395.1:2224-2510 GCA_003526435.1 Chitinophagaceae bacterium
AGGTTCGAATCCTGTCTTCCCGACACAAAAAAAAGATCAATCGAAAGATTGGTCTTTTTTTATTAGGAATGACAAACGGCGGATCGCAGTTACGCGCATCGTCTCACGCTTTAACCGCAGGTGAAAGCATGGGGACGTTGCGTTGCTCAAACTTAGAGGGTTAATGATTAATCATCAGCCTTACTTTTTCACTATCGATTCGGGAAAGCTAAAAGTGAGTAGTATATACTTTCTGTATAGTACGCTATGCCAGCTCCGCGCGATCGTCTCCCTCTATCACCGAAGG
>DPWF01000108.1:0-1818 GCA_003526435.1 Chitinophagaceae bacterium
TTTCTTTCAATGCTTCTTGATATAGACATCATAGGTGTGTCGGTTGGACGGTTTTCAAAAGGATCCTGCAGGTGTACGGCCATTCTTTCAATCAATAAAAAGAAGGAAGCAAGAATGGTGACCAGCGGAATTTCAATGGCGCCTACATACTCAATTACACCAAAAGGCAATAAGAGAATAAAAAAGTAAAGGGCAAAATGAATATAGAGACTATATGTCATCGGGAACACCGTGTTTTTAATTCGCTCACACTTACCCATGGCATCGCATAACCTGCTGAGTGTATCGTCAAGTTCCACCTGTTGAAATTCATTGATCCATCCTTCTTCCAACGCCAGTTTCAGGTCCTTTGCATGCAGGTTCAATAAGGCGTATGGAACGCTGTCGTGGTTTTTTACAAAAGCGATTTCTTTTTTACTGAGCAGTCTTCCCGAACCTTCCAGCGGATCAAGTCCACGCAGACTTTTTCCCAAACTATAACACCAGGATATCTGTCTGTTTACAAAACGGTCGATAAAATATTTTTTCTCCGGGTCATTGTATCCTGTCTGTACAAAACACAATAACTGTCTGGTAAGTGTTCTTGATTCGTTCACAATAGATCCCCAGATGATTCTGGCCTCCCACCACCTGTCGTATGCCTGGTTTGAGCGGAAGGCCAGTAACAATGATAACACTGTTCCCAGAATGGTTGGTACACCCAATGGTATGGAAAGTTCATGAATATTGTATTCCTTACTCAGGTACCAGATGGTGGATGTATACAATGAAATGAGGATGATCTCATATTTAATTTTGCCCAGTATATATTTCACCGGAATTTTTCCCTTCAATAACATAAGGTCTACTTTTCAATTGCTTTTAATTTGATCAGATGGTCAATAATAACAGCGATACATTTGATTGCATCAGTATGCGTTCCAGTCTCTGCTCGCGCATAAAATAGCTGGACAGTTTACCCATTTTTACGGTTGGAATATCTTTCGACTGCATCATGTCGGAGAAACCGGATAATTTTTTCTCTACTGCATTAAACTGATACACCAGTGCTTCAGGAATATCGTTTGCTCTTTCTTTTGCTGCATTGATCAATGAAACAGCTTCAGACATTTCACGGGCAGTATGATAGGCCCTTGTTTCCGGTTGTAATAATTCTTCCGATATATTGGCGAGATCCGATTTTGCGATATACATGATCGGGCAACGTGAGCGGCATAACATCCTGAATACATCAAGATGTAATTCTTTGCCGGCATCCTGCCATTCTTCGCGTGAATAAAATACCATATCGGCACCAAACTCCTGTATGTATTGTTTGAACACTGCCGGAGAATCACCATACACTCTATCGATACTGTACCCCTTTACCACTTGTGCATTTTCGGCTTCTATTTTCCTGATACTGCTAAGCGATTCTTCTGAAAAAATATATCCGGCTGGCTGTCTCCCCAATGTCATAAGATCGCTTTCATTATCGGGTATTGGTACTACCTGCAGGAATGTGCAATGAAATCCTTCGTTACTGTACAGTTTTGTGGCCAGTCGAAACAGATGCACCGAATGTTCTGTACATCTTGTAGGGATAATAATCTTTTTCATACCTGTTTGCTTTTGATGATGAATACGGTTGTTTCGTAATAAAAAGCAAAACTACCCGGCAGGTATTGGAGGGGTCTAAGGATTCAATTAAGATGCCGTTAGAAGTTTCTAAGAGCGGCATTAGAAAAGATCAGAAATTCTAATGCCGCTCTAACAACCTTTTAAATTAGTTGAAAAACAAGTCATTAAGTTCAGTCGCCTGTTTAAAAATCTGTCTTT
>DPWF01000108.1:1840-2331 GCA_003526435.1 Chitinophagaceae bacterium
TGAGCTTCGGCTTGGAACCAGAAGTCAAAAAATATGTTGCATGGTAGCATTACAAAACACTCAGTTCATAGCCCAAAGTTCGTTACCAATAACGACCATTTAAACAGGCGCTAAGACTGGATAGGAAAGCGCATTTCGGCGCGGGTGCCGGCTCCTTCCATCGAGGTAAATTTTATTTCGCCACGGTGTATGCGGATGATTTTCTGAGCAAGTGGCAGCCCCACACCATAACCCTTATAGGCCGTAGTATTGGAAGCCCGGAAGAAGGGATCAAATATATAACGTAGCTCTTTTTGCGGTATACCAATACCATAATCTTCTACCACGAGGATACACTGTTTCTCCGTTGCCCGTAATGAAATAGTGACCTTACCATTATCAGAATATTTACAGGCATTTTGTACCACATTGGTGATGGCCAGTTTTAATAAATTGAGGTTTCCGAATATGGTGATCCTTGCCTCATCATCAGGTAACTCTTCGAAATTGAT
>DPWF01000108.1:2376-2818 GCA_003526435.1 Chitinophagaceae bacterium
CTCATCCAGTCTGATATGCCCCATGAACTCTTCATTGATACTGTTTCCGGCCTGTGCCAGTTCCAGTAAGCTGGTAGTAAGATGATGCAACTGATCTGCCTCACGGGCTATTACTACCAATGCCTGCTGGTATTCTTCTGCATTTCTTTCCTTATCAAGTGCCAGCTCTGCTTCGCCAATAATGGCGGTAAGAGGTGTTCGCAGTTCATGAGAAAGTTTGTTCACAAAATTTCTTTGTGTTTCAAACGAGGTCTCCAGGCGGTCGAGCATATCATTGAAAGTCTGTGTAAGACCCGCTATTTCACCTTTCCCGCTTTGTTCGGGCAAACGCATATCAAGATTGGATGCACTGATCTTTTTACCCTGCTGACAATACTGGATATAGGGTTTACAATTTCTGCTGAGAAAAGAAGTCCCACCACAAATACAATAATTACAGACA
>DPWF01000091.1 GCA_003526435.1 Chitinophagaceae bacterium
AAAGTCAAGGCTGTCGAAAAACCTTGTATGTTTTGAGAAAAGAAGTGCGTTTTGCTTTATCAAAGCACAGTAAATGCAGCGGCAAATTCAGCTAAACTTTTAAACCTAAGATCAATATCCGGGTGAGGGAAAGGCGTTTCAGGGTGTGTGGTAGCCAGATAAACAGTATGCATGCCCGCATTTCTGCCAAATTTCATATCACTGGGTCTGTTACCCACCATAATGCTTCTTGAAAGATCGATATCCGGAAAATCATGTTGCGCCTGAAATGCCATACCGGGCTGGGGTTTACGGTTGGGGGAGTCGTCAGCTAAATCGGAACAGAAATAAATTTTATCGATGCGCCCACCGGCTTTTTCGATTACTAATAACATGTTCTGATGAATATTATCCAGGTCCTCCAGACGCATCAGGCCCTTGCCTACACCTTTCTGGTTGGTAACAACTACAATATGTTTGAAACGGGTATTCAGTGATGCCAGCGCTTGCGGCACGGTATCATAAAACCTGAATTCGTCCCAATTCAACACATAATCATTGTTCTTTTCATGGTTCAATACACCATCCCGATCCAAAAAAAGTGTCCAGTCATTGTTTACCTGTTCCAGTGCTAACATAGATCTTATCCTTTAAAAATGGCAGCTTCCGTGAGTTCACAAATAATATGTCCCAGCATAATATGACTCTCCTGAATACGTGGAGTATCAGTAGATGGTATGTTTAATAAAAAATCAGAGAGTTCTTTCATTTTACCACCCGATGCACCTGTAAAGCCAACGGTAAGAATACCTTTACTGCGGGCAGTTTCAAATGCTTTTACAATATTGGGTGAATTACCCGATGTACTGATGCCGATCAGCACATCTCCTTTTTGCATGGTACCATCTACTAAGCGGCTATAAATATCATCATAGCTATAATCGTTGGCTACCGCAGTGAGGTAAGAACTATTACAATGCAAAGCATCGGAAGGCAGTGCTCTTCTGTTTTTATAAAAACGTCCTGAAAATTCTGCAGCAAGGTGCTGGGCATCGGCGGCACTGCCACCATTACCACAGAACATTACTTTATGTCCCGATTCAAATGCAGCCACAACAGCATCCGTTATTTGTTGTACCGTATTTTGCAACTGCCCGTCATTCAATATGGTTTGTTTCACTGTGATGGAGGCAGCGATGATGTCGTGAATTTTTGTTGCCATAAAATTATACTTTACTTTTTTCAACCAACTGCCAGATGCTGTCTGTAAGTCCCTGCCAGTTGTATTTCTTTTTCTCATTGCGAAGATGAAACAAAAAATGATCTTCGCCTAACTTGTATAGCTGCTGAATACCATTGGCAATGGCTTCAGGATGAGGTTCCGTAACAATACCTACCTGTTCATGTGGTACCATGGCCGGTAAAGCACCTACATTGGTAACCAGCATGGGTTTTTCAAAATGATATGAGAGCGGGGTGATGCCTGATTGCGTGGCATGACGATAAGGCTGTATCACAAAATCGGCGGCGCAGAGATAATTACGCACTTCGTTGTCGGGAATAAAATCTGTTCTGAGTATGAGTAAGTCCCTGATGTTGAGTTGATCTATCAATTGCTGGTATTGCTGCTCATTTTCGTAAAATTCTCCTGCAATCAGCAGGGTAGGAGCAAGCTGTTTTTCTTTCAATATGGCCAGCGCTTTCAGTAAAAGATCAAGTCCTTTATACTGTCTGATAAATCCAAAAAACAGGATGATGTTTTTATCTGTAGGGAGATCAAGAATTTTTCTTGCGGCAGCTTTAGTAATGGGCGCTCCAAAATTATCATATAACGGATGAACAGTAGCAATAGCAGGTTTTTGGGTAAACTGCTTCAGGTCGTTCAGCACTTTTTCACTCATTGTAATAAATGCATCCACCGGCTGTACAAAGAAGCGCGTAAAAGCGGTATCACCGGCTCTTTTTTCATGTGGTATTACATTGTCGGCAATACAAACAATCGTAGTGCGACGATTTCTCCGAATGATACGGAGTATAGTACCCAAACACGGACCCATAAATGGTAGCCAATAACGAACCACAACAAGATCTGCGTTCTCTCTTCTGATTTTATTACCTGAGCGTACCCAGTTAAATGGATTGATGGAATTGATAACAGACCGGATCGTAAGATCAGTAGGCTTTGCTTCATTGCCATACTGCGATTTGCCGGGGAATAGAAACGATGGGTATTGTAAAGAAAAACTATAAATAATTACTTCATGCCCCCCCTGCATAAACTCACGGGCCAGTCTTTCATTAAAAGTAGCAATGCCACCGCCTCTGAGTGGCCAGGCAGATCCGATGATGATAATTTTTTTCTTCATGCATCACTAATCAGTCCAGTCCCGATTTTTCTTCTATAAGATATACATTTCTTTCTGAAGCATTGCGGGCTACCAGCTCGGCCACAAAACCCGTAAGGAAGAGTTGCATACCAATAATCATGGTTGTTAAAGCAATATAAAAGCTGGGTCTGTTGGTCAGCGAGAATTCAGCAGAAATAAATTTGGCAATGATGAGCCATATACTGGCTATTAAACCTACCAGAAAAGAGAGTGTTCCAAACAGACCAAAGAACTGCATGGGTCTTTTCCCAAACTTGCCAAGGAACATAATAGTGCCCAAGTCAAGAAAACCGTTTATAAAACGTTGCCAGCCAAATTTGGTTACGCCATATTTGCGGGGGCGGTGCTCCACCACTTTTTCACCAATCTTCCTGAACCCGCTCCATTTGGCCAGTATAGGAATATAGCGGTGCATTTCGCCGTATACTTCAATACTCTTTACTACTTTTCTGCGATAGGATTTAAGACCACAATTGAAATCATGTAAACGGATACCTGAACTTTTCCGCGCTACAGCATTGAATAATTTGGAGGGGAGATTTTTGGTAAGCGTGTTGTCAAATCTTTTTTTCTTCCACCCACTCACCATATCATAACCTTCTTCAATAATCATGCGACGAAGTTCAGGTATCTCGTCGGGAGAATCCTGCATATCTGCATCCATGGTAATCACCACATCGCCACTGGCAGCTTTAAAGCCTTCATTCAGTGCCGCGGACTTACCATAATTACGCTGAAACTTGATACCCTTAAAATTTGTATTCTTTTTGCCAATGGTTTGAATGACTTCCCAACTGGCGTCGGTACTGCCATCGTCTACCAGGATCACTTCATAGGAATAGCCGTTCTGTTGCATCACAGATTCAATCCACCCGCATAATTCGGGCAGCGACTCATCTTCATTATAAAGGGGAACGACTATTGACAGATCCATACTTGAATTTATAATTGATCCTCGAATTTAGGCTCTCTTCTGATAATAAGACTGATCAATAAAGATTTAACAAAGTTCCAGATCAACCCGATACCCAGGCCAAGGAATACCTGTTTGAAAGAAGTATGTGGAGGTTCATTCTGCGCTTTGGTCATGGCTTCTTCAATTTGTTGTTCAGAAGCACCGAATGATTCCATTAGTTTCTGTGTTTTTTGCATACTTATTTCCATCACTTTGGCAGTAAGATCGGGGTCAACCAATGCATATAAAACATAATTGCCAATTGCTTCTATCACAGCATAAATAACATAAGCGAGGAACGTAAATTTAAGTGCCTCCGCAAAAGTCATCAGGTTACCATTTTGCTTACGCAGTTTGATGCCTCCTATGATTAATGTTACAATTACATAAGGAATAAAAGTACAGATGCCTATGATAGACACATAAGTATCTGTGCTGGCCATGGCCCATCCGCCAAAATTGAGTGCCAGAAAAATTAAACCGGTGATCACGCCATAAGTAATGGCTGCTTGATTGAAGTTGGGTTTCATGTATCAGTTGGTTTATGGTTGATGAATTTGACCTTTATGGATGGTAGCCACTACAGCGCCTTTCATGGGTCTGTTCATAAAAGCCGAGTTGGCCGATTTACTTTTCAGGTTCTCTTTCGTCAACATACTGTTGGCCGATCTGGAGAACAAAGTCAGTTCTGCCTGTGCACCTTCCTGTATATTGGTCTTTGACAAACCAAAAATATTACGGGCATTATCAGATAACAATGCAACCGCTGTCTCATCATTTAACCCGGGTATGGTTTCATTCAATACAGCAAAAACGGTTTGTAAACCCAGCATGCCATAAGCCGCATATTCAAACTCGCAGGTTTTGTGATCCCAGTCCTGAGGTATATGATGTGAAGCAATACAATCTATCACTCCCTCTTCAACAGCCTTTCGCAAAGCCAGCATATCGGCTCTGGAACGAAGTGGTGGATTTACTTTTAAATTGGTATCGTATTCCTGCAAATCTTCATCACAGAAAAACAGGTGGTAAGGTGTAATGCTACAGGTTATTGATAAACCTTCTGTTTTGGCTGCTTTAATCAAAGCTACGCTATTGGCGGTTGAAATGCCTGTAATATGAAGCCTGGAGCCTGTATATCTTAATAAGTCAAGATCTCTTTTAATGATCAGCTCTTCCGCCAATGTGGGGAGTCCGGGTAGACCCAGTCTCGTGGAAACAATGCCTTCGTTCATCAGCCCGCCTGCTCCAATACTTTTATCAAGAGGTAATTGAATCAGCACCCCATCAAAGGCTTTTACATATTGCAGGGCCTTCAGGAAAAGACCGGGCGATTGTACAGGGCTCAACCCATCGGAGAAAGCCACGGCACCACTGTTGCGCATATCGTACATTTCGGCCAGTGAACTGCCTTCCATTTTTTTGGTGATGGCGCCAATAGGGAGGATGCTGGCGGGTAAATGCTGAGAGCCGAGTCTGATATATTCAACCTGCGCTTTATTATCGGTAACAGGTTTATTGTCGGGTAAAGCAAATACCTGTGTATAACCACCAGTGGCAGCGGCGGCGGCCAGTGTATCAAGGGTTTCTTTGTATTCAAAACCGGGATCGCAGCCATGTGCAAAAATATCGACCCATCCGGGCGAAACGGTCAGCCCTTCAGCAGTAATCTCTTTATCGGCTTTTGCTGCAATTTTTGATGCGATCTGCGTAATGATACCGTCCTCAATTAAAATATCCCTAACCTGTCCGTTGATAGATGCATTTGAATCGGCGATCTTAGCCTGCCTGATGAGGATCTTCATGTAGCGGGTATAAAATTTTGTGCAATATAACCTGAATTTTTGTTTTACCCCTATATTTGCAGCCCCTTTCGGATGGCTGATGGCTGATGTCAGATATCTGATTTGTTTTTTACGGGACG
>DPWF01000258.1 GCA_003526435.1 Chitinophagaceae bacterium
AGCGGGCCCACAACAAATGTTGATAAGCAAGCTGCGGGCAGTTCTGCTGCCGGATTACTGGCTGCGGATACTTATACATCATTGCGTATTGAACTACAATATGCGCCGGGTATGCAACCACAGGCGCAAACCCTTACCAATCTCAGCAATTTTTTATCGGAGCGACTCAATAAACCCGCCGGTATAACTATAGTAACCAAACAGGTCAATTCACTCGGAAAACCTGCGGTGAATATTGCAGATATAACTGCCTTTACAGATCAATACAGGACACTGTATACCGATGGTAATCAGATCACGCTGTATATTCTTTTCGCCGATGCCGATTATTCAACCAACGGGGTAGTAGGGGTGGCCTATCGAAATACGGCCATCTGTTTATTTGAAAAAACAATACAGGCCAACAGTGGGGGTATTAACCAGGCTGGCAGGGTAAAAGTAGAATCAGGTGTGCTCTTGCATGAAATGGGTCACTTACTCGGACTCACCAACAACGGCACATCCATGATCACTCCGCACGAAGATGCAGCCAATAAAGCTCATTGCAATAACAGCAACTGTCTTATGTATTACAGCATCGAAACAACGGGTCTCATGAATATGCTGAGTAATGCTGTTCCCACACTCGATGCCAATTGTCTGGCAGATTTGAAAGGAAATGGAGGAAAGTGAAGGGTAAAACAAGATTCAGCATTCAAGATTCGAGGTTCAGGGTTCAAAAAATCATTAATTTACTTCATCTCATTCTCTCTCTGCTTCGCGGAGGGGTTAAGATGAGTTGAAATGTTATGAACGAGTCAGAAAAAATAGCTGCACTTTTTGAAGCCTTTTATGATGGTGAATGCTGGATTGGCCTCAACTTTAAACAGGCCATTAAAGGCGTTGATGAAAAATTAGCTGCCAGGAAAAAAGGAGATGCCTTTAACTCTATCTGGCAATTGGTAAATCACATCATCTATTGGCGCAAAACAGTAATGATACGATTGCAGGGAGTACTCGGTAATCCACCCATGCCGGATTTTTACCAGCCAGATCAACCTGATAAACAATCATGGAAAGAAACCCTCAATCATTTTGAAGAAGTACAAAAAGAACTGGTAAAAACCATCCGTTCATTTCCTTCCGCCCATTTAGACAATGCTTCACCCATGAAAGGGCAAACCAATTACCAGTTACTCATCGGTTGTCTCCAACACGATGGTTATCATATGGGGCAGATCATTCTTCTGAAAAAGGAGAATGCATCAAGTGAATGCTAAGGCAAAAGTCAAAAATCAAAATTCAAGAAATCAGGAAATCAAGAGATCAAGAAATCGATCTTTTTACCATAATGCTTTGCCCTGGTAAAAATCAAGCAGCTTCATACGCAGTATATAATCATATTTAGCGGCTACAAAATTGGCATTGGCCCTGTCAACATTGTTTTTGGCCAGCATATATTCTACTACCGTATTTACCCCTGCATTAAAACGTACTTCCGCTGCTTTGAATGAGGCGGTAAAATCTGCTACCTGTTTTTCTAAAGCCTGGTATCTTTCAAAAGAAGTATTCATATTAATATAAGCCTGGTCCACTGCCCGATGTACCTGTGTTTTGATGCTTTCCGATTCAAATGCTGCCCGCTGTTCTGAAATTTCAGCCTGTCTGATTCTTGTTTTGGCCTGCATCCTGTTGAGAATAGGAATTTGCAGATTGATGCTGATAGAGGAGTTGAAGTTGTTTTTCCACTGATCGCCATAACCAATCTTCTGTGAGCTGAAATTGCTTTGTGGCGCAAACACGGGTATTTTGTTATTGTTAACGGTTACATATTGTGGGGTGGCTACATCGGTGGTACCCAGCAGCAATTGTTTGCTGGCCACACTCGAATAGTTGGTACCCAGACCGCCATTTAAACTCAGTGTAGGAAGCATAAGGGCACGGGCCGTTAAAACTGTTTTCCGGGCGCTTTGTTGTCTGAATTCTGCCGCTTTAATCATGGCCAGTTGTTGTGTGGCAGTTTTAAAAATCTGCTCAGCATTTGCGTCGTACAATACGGGATTCCCTTTTGTTTCCAGTGGCTCAAGCTCCATGGTTGGTGAATAGGGTTGGTTCATTAACTGGGCCAGACTGATCTTCGCTGTTTCAAGACTGTTCCTGATGGTGATCAGTGAGAGTTGATCTCCGCTTAACTGACCCTGCATATCGTACAATGTTGCAGGAGCGATGGCACCACTGTTATTGAGAATGATGAGACGATCAACCTGTCCTTTGGTAACGGCTACCTGCTTTTCAGCAATTCCAAGCTGTTCCTTACTACTCAATACCTGCAGATAAGCGAGTATTACATTAATGGTAACATTGTCTTTCTCCTGCTGCCAGCTCATTTCACTTGCCTGAAGGTTCAATTGATTTTGTTTGATGGAATGCGTGATAGCAGAACCATTCCAAATGGTGATACTACTATTAACGCCATAATTAGCCTGTGCAATTTCGCTGTTCACATAACTGTTGGTAAACGGGTCGATACTTCTTCCCTGGTTAATACCATGTGAAATATTGCCATTCAGTGAAGGTAACCGGCTGGCTTTAGCCTGTTGTAAACTTGTTTTATCTGTTGCCAGTTGATAGGCCGATTGCCTCACCTGTAAATTATAGGCAATAGCTGTTTCTATACAGTTGCGAAGACTGAGTGGACCAGCCTGCTTTTGTGCTGAACCCTGTTGAACTAAAAAAACAGATATGATGAGAATGATGTGTTTCATAATATGTATTGTATTCCCTTTATTTTTTTTCGACCCTGCCATCCAGCAGTTCAATGATTCTTTTTCCGTAACCGGCATTCTTTTCTGAATGCGTAACCTGAATAATAGTGGTGCCATTTTCCTCGTTCAGCTTTTGAAATAGTTCCATGATTTCTTCGCCACTGTATAGA
>DPWF01000387.1:0-8980 GCA_003526435.1 Chitinophagaceae bacterium
ACCGCCAGTATCCACCAGCGATGCCAGGTTTTCAGGTATACCAGTCCGAGGATAAAAAGAAAACAGATAATGGCGCCAAAATAAACCGGACCCGAAGTCATGGGTTGTGGGCCCCAGTATGTTGACATATATCCGGCAAACTGAGCAGCCTGGTCTTCCGGAATCCCTTTCTCAATAGCCTTTTTTGCAAAGTGGGAGTTGATGTCGAGTTCACCGCCACTGCTTCCTCCATAAATGCCGGGAACAAGAAATGTATAAGTTTCGGCGATGCCATAACTGCCATAATAAAAAGCATAATCAGTTTGTAAACCTTTACGCTCTGTTGCTTTTCCGGTTGAATCGAGCATGATGGAATTGCCCCGCATCGTGGCGTTTGAATAATCTTTGGTAGTGGCCAATGATACAATATTCGGACCCACAGCCAGTAAACCCATCGATATGGCCAGTGCCAGCGAAATACCCATGTGTCTATACTCTTTCTGCTTAACCCACTGTATGATAAAACCAAGGGTCATACATCCGGCCATGATGAGGAAATAATAAGTTACCTGCAGGTGGTTCATGGCAATCAGCAGGAATGCGAAGAGGGCTGTCAATGCCGCTCCCCACCAATATTCTTTTTTATAAATCAACCATAATGCACCCAATAAAGCAGGCATATAACCCATGGCCTGCATTTTGGTATCGTGTCCTGCAGAAAGAATAACCGGATCATAAGTGGCATACGCATAAGCAATACTGCCTAATATACCCACCCAATGTTTGGTGCCGATTACCTGTGAAAGAAAATAAAACCCAATACAAAGCAGGAAAAAGAAACCAATGGGTTTGCCCATGAACAACATGAACAGTTGGTGAAAATAAACAGGCGTAATAGGATTGGCCGCTTCCATGGCAATCTGATAAGCAGGCATGCCTCCGAAAAGGTTGTTGTTCCACAATGGATAATTGCCATGTTTTTCTTTGTAATTGAACAGATCCTGCGCCATGCCTTTCCAGTGCGATACATCCGTTGTATTCAACACTTTTCCTTCAAGGGCAGGCTTACAAAAAATAACCGCAACGATTAAAAAGATACCCACTGCAATGGCATGTGGTAAGAGAGATTTCCATTGGAACTGCTTCATGCTGTTTTTTTCTAGTATCAGCAAACCTACAGGAAAAATTCTTTCATTTTTACCTGATTGGGCTCATTTGAAAGAGTTTGATTGTATTTTGTGTAAAAACCAATCTGTTCATCAAGTATCCAGGGAATTATGAGAGGCTTTTCTTTTCTGTCGCGTTTAGCGTTCATCTGTAATGTATTCTTTTTAGGAGCCATGGCTGCACGTATTTTCATGCCGATGGATGATGTGCAGGAACTTGGGTTGCTAGGAAACACGGCAGTGATTATGGGGATGGTACTTTCTCCCATCATCAACATGGGAGTGAACCTTTGGTATGTCGTTTTGTTATTGGGTAAAAAGCAGGTAACAGGCCCCTTGTGGATGCGACTATTCAACCTGTTTATTTTAATTGCACAGCTCTTTTTTTACATCATACTTCCAGCATGATACACGCTATTTTAAAAGACAAACCCACCAAACTCTTTATCAGTATTGCCGCTTTTTTTGTGGCGAATGCATTGATAGCGGAGTGCATTGGTGGTAAAATATTCTCCCTCGAAAAAATATTTGGGTGGAAGCCTGCCGACATGACCATTTTTGGCCAGACAGGTCTTTCTTTTAATCTTACCTGTGGTGTACTGCTTTGGCCACTGGAATTTGTAATCACTGATATTGTAAATGAATATTACGGACCTAAAGCAGTGAAACGTATCAGTTATACGGCAGTTGTTTTAATATCCTATGCGTTTATTATGTTTTATGCAGCCATGAATATTCCACCTGCCGATTTCTGGATCGGGTCAAGACAGGCAGAAGGTATTCCTAATATGCAGGATGCATTTGGAGGAATATTCGGACAAGGCATGTGGATCATCCTGGGTAGCCTCACTGCATTTCTGGTGAGCCAGATTGTAGATGTAACGGTGTTTCACAAAATCAAAAAAAGAACCGGACAAAAATGGGTTTGGTTAAGGGCAACGGGATCAACCATGGTATCTCAATTGGTAGATAGTTTCATTGTATTGTTTATTGCCTTCAAAATTGGTAATGGCTGGAGCTGGAAACTGGTACTCGCTATTTGTGTAGTGAATTATTTGTACAAATTCAGCATGGCCATTATACTGACCCCCGTTATATACCTTGCTGAAAAACAAATTGACCGTTATCTCGGTGAAGAAACAGCAAGAAAAATGAAGCTCCAGGCAATGGGAAAGGAGGCGGAATAAAGGGAAGCAAGGTTTTAAGATGCAAGCCACAAGATACAAGATACAAGCCCCAGGCTACAAGGGGTCAGGTAGTATTTCTCTTGTACCCTGTACCTTGTTATTTGTATCTTGTTACTTGTATCTTAACCTCAGATCGCTGCTTTCAACAATTGAATAACTACTTTATCAATCGGCAGCGTCATACTGTCTGCCTGTAATTCACTCCATTCTATCCAGCGAAACACTTCGCTTTCGCCATTAGGGTCACTGATTTGTTCAGGTGCAAAATCAAATGCCTTTGTTTTGGTGTTTAATGAAACCAGTTCATTTGGATGCACATAATAATAGATAGATATAATCTGGTCTTTGTGGTTGAAAGCAGAAATCTGGAAAAAATCAGTTGTGTAAATATGATCGCCAATTGTTACATCCAAACCTGTTTCTTCTTTGAATTCTCTTTTTAAGCAATCTCTGGTGCCTTCTCCCAATTCAAGTCCGCCACCTGGCAGTTTGGTAATATAAGCACCACCTATAAATTCATCGCTTACCAGTAAACGTTTTTGTTCATCCAGCAAAATACCATACACACGTACATTGAATAGGGGCATATCAGAACCATTTCTTTTTCATGAAATACCAACTGATGACTACAGCAATGACAATAGATAAACCAATAGGAACATAAAATGCGTAAGAGGAGTGGGCCCATGGAATATTGTCTACGTTCATGCCATATAAACTCGCTACCATTACCGGTAAGGAAAGAATAATAGTAATGGACGTGAGGCGTTTCATTACATTGTTCAGGTTATTACTGATGATGCTGGCAAATGCATCGAGTGTACTGGTGAGGATGTTTGTATAAATATTGGCCATTTCAAGGGCCTGGCTGGTATCTACAATAAGGTCGTTCAGGAATTCGCGTTCTTCTTCATTCAGCCCGAGAAAATTGGTACGCTCAAGCTTCATCATCAGCATTTCGTTACTTCTTAACGCTGTAACAAAATATACCAGGCTCTTTTGAATACGCATGAGGTTAAGCAAATCCACATTACTGTTGCTCTGGTATAAACTGGTTTCGTATTGATTTCGTCTTTGATTGATTTCTTTCAGAAACTCCATGAAATTCTGTACCACTTTCTCAAACACTTTCAGGATCATCATGTTCTTTTTGTCAGGATGTCTTTTCTGAAAAGAGTTCAGAAATTTTTTGATGGCACCATTATCAAAAGAGTTAACGGTAATGATCTGTGTATGTGTAAGGATGATGCAGATGGGTATGGTGATATAAAAAGCTTCACTGTCGTTAAAAGAATTATTTTCAGTAGGCGTTTTAATAACAACAAATTTCACATTGTCTTCAATCTCGTAACGCGGACGTTCATCAATATCAAGTGAGTCGCGTAAAAATTCAATTGGTATTTCGAGGTCATCAGCCAATTGAATAAATTCTTCTTCTTTAAATGGTGGTACGAGGTTTACCCACACACCCATTTCCGCCCTGTCGATCTCAGCAGTTTGTCCGTTGATATTTTTGAAGTATTGAATCATCCGATTTTTGATTTGTTGATCTTTGATCTTTGATTTTGTGATTTAGCTAGAATGCGAATCAAAAAATCAAAGATTATAATGCTATCTCTCCTTTGTACACAAATTCAGCCGGGCCGCAGAGCCAGACATCACGGAATTGCTGGTCGTTCAGTTTATCGAATTCAACGGCAAGATTACCGCCTTTTGTTTTTACCTCTACGCGGTTAAATCCCATTTCATTGTGCGCAAACACAATAGCAGCGGCAGTTACACCTGTTCCGCAGCTATAGGTTTCATCCTCAACACCGCGTTCGTAAGTGCGAACAATGATGTGTTTGTTTTCGGGTTCTACAAAATTTACATTGATACCCTCTGTTATAAAATCTTTACTGTTGCGTATGCTCCTGCCTTCATGAAAAACATCGAGTTCCATGATGTTTTGTACTGCTTTTATATAGTGTGGGGAGCCTGTATTTAATACAGTATCGCCGTGAAAATCGGTTACTTGATTTACATCTTTCATCTTCAGTCTGATCCATCCATGTTCATCCATTTCTGCATCATGTTCACCATCGATCGCTAAAAAATGATAGGTGGTTTTGTGTATGCCCATATCATATGCGAAACGGGTTAAGCAACGGCCGCCATTGCCACACATGCTGCTTTCTTTACCGTCGGCATTGTAGTATTTCATTTCAAAATCATAGCCCTCTAGTGTATTCAGTAGCATAAGGCCATCTGCACCAATGCCAAATCGTCGGTCACAAATATGATTGATCTGTTTTGTATTGAGTTGTACATTACCATTGCGGTTGTCAATAATCACAAAGTCATTTCCTGTTCCCTGGTATTTATAAAATTGAATCGTCATGGTATATGCTATTTGATCTGCCCGATGATTTCCAGCGTATGTGTAATTAATTTTTCCATCGTAGCTGTACTGTCTTTACTAAATTCTTTACTGATCCTGTTGGCCACTATGGCACTTAAACTCAGGCACTGGTGTCCCAATAGTTTTCCAAGACCATAAATACCACTTGTTTCCATTTCAAAATTACTGATACGGTGGTTGCCGTAGGAAAAACCGGTAAGCCTGTCAATCAATTCTGTATTCACCAGTCCGAGACGTAAAATTCTTCCCTGCGGACCATAAAAGCCCGGACAGGTTACAGTTATGCCATGATGAAATCCTTCTACAAAATGTTTCAGCAGGGAAGAGCCTGCCGCTGCGATATAGGGGGATGCAAAACCACCACCAATCTGAACCTGGCTGGCAAATGCACCAAGGATCTCGTCGTCTGCCGGATTATGCTGTTGCTGGTAAAAGTTCAGGAGATTATCGATACCCAGTCCATGTGTGCTTGCTACAAAACTATCCACAGGTATATCTTTCTGTAATGATCCTGATGTTCCTACACGAATGATATTGAGGTGGGAGAGTTGGGGTTTGATGGTACGTGTTTCGAAATCAATATTAACCAAAGCATCCAGTTCATTGAGTACGATATCAATATTATCTGTCCCGATACCCGTAGATACAACTGAAATTCTTTTCTGGCCCACCCATCCGGTATGTGTTACAAATTCGCGGTGCTGGTATTTTCCCTCTGTTGTATCAAAATGTTTACTTACTTCTGCAACCCGGTCGGGGTCTCCAACAGTGATGATATTGTGTGCCAGTTCTTCCGGTCTTACATTCAGGTGGTAAACGGCTCCTCTGTTATTGATGATCAATTCACTTTCTGCAATTCTGTTCATATACAAGGCTTAATGCCGACAAATTTCGGGTTTTCGCATTTAGAATTTTGAAATTCCTTTGATTGCTTTATTTTCGCAGCCTGCTACAGAAAATGGTCCTGTGGCCGAGTGGCTAGGCAGAGCTCTGCAAAAGCTTCTACAGCGGTTCGAATCCGCTCGGGACCTCTGAAAGGATCGCATTAGCGATCCTTTTGTTTTATAAGTCGTTGATAATTAATTGTAGTAATCGTATAGTTTTTTGTAGTGGATTTCACGGTGAGCGATTGGTGAAAACACGTATTCCACTCGAAGTTTTTAACTCGGTTTTCCCTTTTTTGCCCTCTTATACAAATTTTAATCAAATTATAATATCGCAAAAATGACCCTTTTCCGGGGCAATAAATGGCTGGGAATGATGCGCTAAAATTGATTATAATTAATTATTTATCAATTTATTATAAAGTATATTGATGAATTATTCATTGCATAGTCCATACACTGTATTTGAGGCTTCCGAAAACCTTTGCGGTAAATATTTTATATAATTCACATGTGTTTATAAAAAAAACTTGCCGGGGTTTGTAGTTCTCCCTGATTTCGATTAGTTTTGGATTTCATTAACAGAAGCTAACGATTGTTCATTCTGTATCCTGAACTGAATTGGCTTTGTTAAAATTCGAAAATCCTCTGACTAACCATCGCACGAATTCCTTTATCCGCTGATCAGCAAAGCTGATTTTCTTTTATCCTGTGTCGCCTCAACAGAAAATATCTGTTGAATCATTTATCAGAGCAATTAGAACTAATTATGCGCTTTTTTACAAGAAAGAGAATTCTTACAGCCTTATTCACCTCATTGTTGTTGATGATTGCTGGCGTAACCTTTGGTCAGTTAACTGCAGGTGGGCTTAGTTTCGACGGCGTGAATGATAAAGTACGTATTGTAAGAAGTTACACTCCTCCTCCAAGTAATGTGGCAATTGGGGATACATCATTCAATATCAGTGATGTCATTACCATTGAATCATGGATATATCCTGAAAGCGGAGCTACTTATAATGTACAGTCTGTATTGACAAAATCACAGCGTTCTCCAACTTCGGCGCAGACCGGATACATTTTCCCCCGTACAAATGATAACTGGAACAATATTGCTTTTCTGATCAACTTTAACGGACTTGGATGGAGACAATTAACGGCTCCATATCCTGGTAAAGACAGTTGGCACCATGTAGCCGCCACTTACGATGGGGCTTTTATGCGTATATATATTGATGGCGTACTTGCTAACCAGATGGCCATCACTGGTTCTATCACCGTAAATACAAATCCGTTAACCATCGGTTATCAGAATGGTTATACAAATGAATATTACAAGGGTAAATTGGATGAGGTAAAGATTTGGCACCGTGCATTAAGTGCCTGTGAAATTGCCGCCAACAGAAATTGTGAAATTACCGATCAGCATAAACTGGTTGCATATTATAAATTTAACCAGGGTTTGTTGGGCGGTGTAGCTAATCTGCTGGAGAATAAATTAACTGATTCAGGTCCTTTTGCTAATCATGGGGACCTGGTTGATTTTGGTTTATTGAGTGCTATTTCTAACTGGACCGATGGTGCAGTTACCAACGGTAGTTCTTGTGTTCCATTTGTTGCGCCTGTTGTAACGATTGGAAGTAATGCACCTTCTATAGCTGTTGGTGGCAGACTCGAACTGGCAGCTTCAGGCGGGGCAAGTTATTCATGGACTGGTCCTAATGGATTTACCTCAACCGATCAGAATCCGGTCATTGAAAATGTTTCTCCATCAGCCGCTGGCTTGTATACAGTAACAGTAACAACAGCTTCAGGTTGTTCTGTTCCGGCAAGTATTACGATTCAGGTTTCAACACCTGCACGTGCGTTGAATTTTGATGGTGATAATGATCAGGTAACCATTCCTCATAATAATACATTGAATCCTGGAACAGGTATTACCCTTGAAACCTGGGTTTATCCAACAGATGGTGTTACACCTTCACAAAGTGTCATTGGAAAATCAACCCAGCAGGTAAGGGGTTATATCTTCCCACGTACCGATGATGGTTGGAAATCTTTCTCTTTTTACGTACACCTTGACGGACAGGGTTGGAATATTATTTCAGCTACTTATCCTAGTATAAATGAATGGCATCATGTTGCGGCTACTTATGATGGTTTTGTAATGAAAATTTACCTGGATGGTGAATTGAAAGCCACAAAAGAAGTTACCGGAACCATGTCTTCAAATACCAACCCGGTAACAATAGGAGGTCAACCTGGTTTTAGCGGTGAGTTTTTCGCCGGTAATGTTGATGAAGTGCGTATCTGGAACCGTGCATTGGATGAGTGCGAAATTGATAATAACATGAGTTGTCAGCTTAATCCTGCTATTCAAACAGGCTTGGCTGCTTATTATCGTTTCAATAATGGATTGATTGGCGTAAATAATACGCAGCTTAATTCATTAACCGATGAAAGTGGAAATGGCAACAATGGTGTCCTTGAAAACTTTGCTTTAACGGGTGTTTTGTCTAACTGGTCAACCGGTAATGTTGGTGATGGTATTTGTGCGCCATTTACGCCAATAGCCGCTACAGCAACTGTTAACGGACCTATTTTGGAAGTTGGTTCTACCATTCAGTTGAATGCATCTGGAGGTACCAGTTATTCATGGACCGGGCCTAATAGTTTTACGTCTAATCAGCAGCATCCAAGTATTCCCAATGCTCAAACCAATAATTCTGGTATTTACACTGTAACAGTGGCCAATGGTAGTTGTGCAACAACAGCCAGTGCTAATATTACTGTTGCGTATAAAGCAGGATCTCTGCACCTGGATGGACAGAATGATAACGTTGTTGTACCACACAGCAATAGCCTGAACATTACACAAAATATTACCATGGAAGCCTGGATCTATCCAACTGATGGAAACAGGGCGATTCAAAATGTAATGGGTAAATCAACAGCTTCTGTAAACAATGGTTATATATTCCCTCGTACAGATGATGGCTGGAAAACGATTTCATTCTTCCTCCACCTCGATGGTCAGTGGAAGATGTTAACTGCTAACTATCCTGGTATTAACCAGTGGAACCATGTATCTGCAACTTATGATGGTTACTTTATGCGGATCTATATTAATGGTTTATTGGCTGCATCAACCGAAGCTTCTGGTCAAATTACTTCTAACACAAATAATCTGATATTCGGGCAGCAGCCAGGATTTGTTGAATATTACACAGGTAAAGTAGAAGAAGCTAAAATATGGAATCGTGCATTGAACCAGTGTGAGATCATCAATAATATGAATTGTGAGTTGCAGCCAAGTCAAACAGGTCTGGTTGCGTACTATAAATTTAACCAGGGATATGCCAA
>DPWF01000387.1:9034-12274 GCA_003526435.1 Chitinophagaceae bacterium
CCACGCTTGTTGATGCCAGTACAAACGGCAATAATGGTACACTTACTAATTTTGCCCTCACTGGCACTACATCTAACTGGTCTGAATTTAAAGTAAACGGTACCTGTTCAACATATGCAGAACCACCGGTAACAGCACAGGCGAATGCTGCCGTGTTTGGAATTGGTAGTACCATACGTTTGTTTGCAAACGGCGGTACAGCTTATGCATGGACTGGTCCAAACAGCTTTACGGCTAATGTACCTGATCCATTTATCCTAAATGCGCAGGCTGTTAATACCGGTACCTATACGGTTGCTGTTCCATTCATTAATTGTACCATTTATAGAAGTGTACGTTTAACTGTAACACCGCTACCAGCAATACAGGCAAATGGACCTACTACTATATGTCCATCATCTAATGTAAGGTTATCTATTTCAACTGTAGGTACGGCATATCAGTGGTACCTGAATGAAGTAGCTATTCCAAATGCTAATGCCTCTACTTATGCGGCATCACAAACAGGTAGTTATACTGTTGGTGTTACTGTAAATGGTAATCTTCAGATATCAGCGCCTATCAATGTAACTGTGGTTGATAATCTTGCACCAGTACCAACAGTTGCTTCACTGCCTTTATTAACAGGAAGTACAGGGGCGCCAATTACATTCCGTCCTACTGCCAACGATAATTGTGTGGGATTGGTTACCGCAACTACTACCAGTCCATTGGTTTATACAATAGCAGGTACTTATACCATTACCTGGAACTATAGCGATGGAAATGGCAATAACTCATCTCAGACACAGCAGGTAGAGATCATCAAATCTGATGTTACACCTCCTGCCATGACGGCAACGGCAAATATTACTGTTAATTGTGCTTCTGTTCCTCCACCAGCAACCGTAGTTGCGATTGATGATACAGACGGACCAGTTGCAGTTAGCTTTAGCCAGGTAAGTACACAAGATGCGAATGCAAATAATATCGGTCATTATAATTATACCATTACAAGAACCTGGACTGCAACTGATGCAAGTTTGAATACTGCGTCTGTTTCTCAGGTAATCACTGTAGTTGATAATGCGGCTCCTGTATTTGGCTCACTCAATAATATTGTTGTAAATGCAACAACAAATGGCGCCAATGTAAATTATTCAGTGAATGCTGCTGATGGTTGTGGTAGCCCTGTTGTGTACACTTACACTATGCCATCTGGTTCATTCTTCCTGATCGGTACTACTACAATCAATGTTACTGCCAAAGATGTAACAGGAAATACCGTAACAGGTAGTTTCAATGTGGTAGTGGTAGATAATCAGGCACCAAGCATTACAGCTCCGGCTAATGTAACTGTAAATACGAACCCTGGTGTTACTTATGCAACAGGTGTTGCACTGGGTATTGCCAATGTATCTGATAACAGCGGATCTGGTGTGGTGATTACCAANNACCAATAATGCACCTGCTCAGTATCCATTAGGTCAGACAACTGTTACCTGGACTGCTACGGATGCTGCTGGTAACTCAGCCACTGCTACGCAGATCGTAACAGTAGTTGATGCAGAATTGCCAACGATTACAGCGCCTTCAACAGTAATAACCGTAACAAATAATAACCAGGCATTTGCTTCAGGTGTAAACCTGGGTACGGCTACCGCCGCTGATAACAGTGGTTCGGTAACTGTAACCAATAATGCACCTGTTCAATATCCAATGGGAACAACTACTGTTACCTGGACAGCTACAGATGCTGCTGGTAACAAAGCAACGGCTACTCAACTGGTGATTGTAGAAGACAAGCAAGCTCCTGCACTGGCCGGACCATCAAATAAAGTAGTAAACACCAATGCAGGTGTGAATTATGCAACAGGTGTAAACCTGGGTGCTGCATCTGCTACCGATAATAGCGGAGGACCTGTAACCATCAGTAACAATGCCCCTGCTCAATTCCAGTTAGGTACTAATAATATTACCTGGACCGCTACAGATGCTGCTGGTAACAGTACAACAGCAGTACAAGTAATAACCGTAGTGGATGCTGAACCACCTGTTATTACAGGCGTAACCAATATTGTAGTGAATGCAGCTCCCGGTACAAATACTGCAACAGTTACATCACTTGGTAATCCTGTAGCAACTGATAATGTTCAGTTAATGTCTCTTACCAATAATGCAACCGGTACAGTATATAATATTGGTACTACCAGTGTTATCTGGACAGCCATTGATGCTGCCGGAAATACAACAACTGGGGTTCAACTGGTAATTGTGAAAGATATTACCGCACCGGTATTACAAGGCCTCCCAGCCAATGCAACCGCAACTTGTGGAAACATTCCGGCAGCAGGTACTGTAACTGCAACTGATAATTATGATGCGCAGGTAACTGTTCAGCTTACTGAATCAAGTAACAAGGGCACCAATCCGGCACAGGCTAATTACTATAATTATACCATTACAAGAACATGGACCGCTACAGATGCAGCAGGAAACAGTACCAGTGAAACAAGAACTGTAACTGTGAGTGATGTTCAAGCACCAGTATTTACACAACCTGTAAATATTGCAGCAAACACTACAGCAGGTATATGTGGAGCAACTGTAAACTATACAGTGAATGCAACTGATGCTTGTGGTAGTCCGGTTACTTATACTTACACGAAGGCTTCAGGCACGGTGTTCCCAGTAGGTGTAACAACTGTAACAGTAACGGCTAGTGATGCAAGTGGAAATACAGTTTCACGCAGCTTTACAGTAACCATCACCGATAACCAGAATCCTGTAATTGCGGCTCCTGCTAATATTAACGTTGTATCTGGTTCAGCGATCAACCTCGGAACAGCTACAGCAACTGATAACTGTGGAACGCCTGTTGTAACAAACAATGCTCCAGCAACCTATCCTGTAGGTGTAACAGTGGTTACCTGGACAGCAACAGATGCTGCAGGTAATACAGCTTCTGCATCTCAGACTGTAACGGTAACTAACCCGACTTCATGTAGCAGTTCTATCACTGTAACACCTGAAAACACAGTGTTCACCGGTGGTGTTCCAACCAATATTTACCTTGGCTACGGACCACAAAAACTTACACTGAAGGCAAATGCAGCAGGTGGTACATCATACACTTATACATGGAGAGCTGTAGCCGGCAATGGTTCACTCAGTAGCAATACCAGCTCACAGCCGGTATTTGCTCCAACTGCAGCAGGTAACTATACATTCGAAGTAACGGTGAGAACACAGTCTGGCTGC
>DPWF01000387.1:12313-17775 GCA_003526435.1 Chitinophagaceae bacterium
ACTGTAACCATCTGTGTAAAAGATGTCAGGGTAAAAGAGCAGGATGACGATAAGTGTGACCATAAATCACATAACTCTAAAGACTGTAAGCATAGTAAACACAATCATGGTAAATGTGACCACAAATCGCATAACAAGGATAAGTGTAGAGATAAATACGATGATGGTGATGATGATAATGATGAGTGTGATCATAAGAGCCATGACTCTAAAAACTGCAAACACAAAGGTCACAGACATAATAATTGTGATCACAAATCACATTACTCATCATCTTGTAAAAACAAATACAATGATCATGACGATGATGATCATGATGACGACGACGACGATGACAGCAATTACAAAGTGTACCTCTGCCATGTGCCTCCGGGTAATGCAGGTAATCCGCAAACACTCAAAATCAGTGTGAATGCAGTTGCTGCACACCTGAGCAACCATCCTGGTGACAGACTGGGTTCATGTGCAGACCAGGGTTGTGCGGTAACGCCTCCACCGACTCCTGTATGTACCAGCAGCATTACGGTTGTGCCTGAGAATAACACCTATACTGGTGGGGTGCCAACCAACCTGTACATAGGCTACGGTCCTCAGAAAGTAACATTACAGGTTAATGCAAGCGGCAGCAGTAATTACAGCTATAGCTGGAGAGCATTATCTGGTGGTGGAACACTCAGCAACACAACAAGTGCCCAGCCTGTATTTACGCCGGCAAATGAAGGCTACTATACATTCGAAGTAAAAGTAACTGCACAGTCGGGCTGCACCAGTACAAGTCAGGTAAGTATATGTGTGAAAGATATCAGGGTGGAAGAAGATTGTAACGACTGGGGCTGGTATTCATGGTGGTACAGTTACTACTATGGAAGCAGCAGCAATTCACAAAAAGTGTATGTTACCAGAAGAAATGGTAATAGCAATAACTACAGTGTAATGGAAGTGAAGACCAGTGATGTTGCCGCACATTTACAGCGTTATCCGAACGATATACTTGGAAAAGGTTTGGGTGGTTGTGTATCAAATGCAGCTACAAGTACAGGCAGCATTGGTAACAGTACTACTTTAACCGAAGAAACTGTATCAGTGAAAGCAACAGTGAAACAAAGTCAGACTGAAACCAGCGAAGACCTGAAACTCACTGTAATGGGTAACCCAAGCAGAACCATGTTTACTGTTAAGATTGAAAGCAAACATAACCAGGCAGTACAGATGAGGGTATTTGATATGTACGGAAGGGCAGTAGAGGCCAAAGCCAACCAGTTACCTGGTAGTACAGTTCAGTTTGGTCAGAACCTGCAAGCAGGAACTTATTATGCAGAATTCACACAGGGAAGCCGCCGCAAAGTGGTACAACTGATGAAAATAAAATAATTCAACTTGTTGATGTAACCCCATCATCTTTTAGAAACCTGTCCTGAAAAACCCTAAAGAGAAGAGCAGTTCCAATGGAACGGCTCTTTTTCTTTTTACGGGAATGATAACCCGGTAGCAGCTTAACTACAAGATAAAATATTTTAACACGACAATTCTGTAGTGTAATCAGTACGCGTCAGTTTGTAGGTATCCCGAAATACTTGATTTTACTGTAAGCTCCACTACAAACACTCTTTTTAGGATCTGATGGCCGGATTCTATAACCCACTTTTGGGAATAGTAGTATTTTTTATAATGTAGTACCGTTGCTACCATACAGGTTTTCGCTACTACTATTTTTTCACGAATGCTGTTATTTGCCAGCGGGCTGCCGTGAAGTCTCTTTGTATTGTCAAAATCAAAGCGACTACACGGCCTTATGCAGAACTTCAAAACATCTTATCAAAAATTAAAGTCTTTGTTGAAAACAGGGCTTTTGATATGTGTTTTGATGATTTGTTTTTCTGTAAATGCATCAACTACCGATAGCACAACACATACTGGTAATAAGCCTGTATTAAGCAGCAATAATCTTTGTATCAATACAGAGTTGATTATGTATGCGGTTTCTCCCAAAGTGGAACGCATTGATTGGAAACACAACGGCCAACTGCTGCATACCTCACTCACTCCCGCTTTAATAAAAACGGTAGCAGGTACAGGAGAGGGTATTGAAGATGATGAATTCAGGTTCCCAACCGGTATTGCAGTAGATGGTAGTGGTAATATTTATGTTGCAGACCAGTTTAACCACCGTGTGCAGAAATGGGTGCCTGGCGCATCTGAAGGTATTACTGTTGCGGGCGTGGCCGGACAGGGCGATGGTGCTGATCAGTTAAATTATCCAATGGCAGTTGCGGTGGATGCAAAGGGAAACCTGTATGTAAGTGATGCTGCCAATAGCCGTATACAAATGTTTACACCCGGCTCTGTAATAGGTGTTACGGTTGCAGGTGGTAATGGGAGAGGTAGCGCTGCCAGACAATTCAATATGCCTTTTGGGATTTGTCTGGACGATGCTGGTAATATTTATGTGGCCGATAATTATAACCACCGTATACAAAAGTGGATCCCTGGAGCCGCAGCCGGTATTACAGTAGCAGGTGGTAATGGTAAGGGTAATGCAGCCAGCCAGTTACAATACCCCAGTAGTGTAAAAATTGACAAAAACGGTACGCTGTTTATTGCAGATGCTGCCAATGACAGAATACAAGCCTGGAAAAACGGCGCCACAACAGGTATTACTGTTGCAGGCGGAGCCGGAAGAGGTAAAGGAATGGGACAATTGTATTTTCCAACCGATATCGCCATTAATGCAGCAGGTGATCTGTTTATTTCCGATCAAACCAATCAGCGTATTCAGCGCTGGACACCCGGAGCCAAAGCCGGTATTACAATAGCAGGTGGAAATGGTCAGGGCAACGCCATGAATCAATTTAACTATCCGTATGGACTGTTTATAGATGCGGATGATAATTTGTATGTAGCCGATCAGTACAATCACCGTATCCAGTTTTTCCTCAACCCTGAATCAACAACAAGGTATAGTTTTCAATTGAAAGCAATACGTCCGGGCATATACAATGCCGCCATTGTATATAGAAACGGAAAAACAGAGGAGTTAGATCCGATTGAAATTCATGATCTGCCATCTGTTGCCCCCATTGTATCAACTGAACTTGTCTGCAGCGGAAAAGAGTATCAACTAACAGTAGATGCAAAAGACGGCAAATGGATGAGCAATAACAGTGCTATTGCAGCAATCAGTGAAAAGGGTTTGTTGTTGGGAAAACAAAAAGGTAGCGCTCTTATCTCATACGAAATTAAAGATGCGTTCGGTTGCGTAAACAGTGTATCAACAACCATTGAAGTGAAAGCTTCACCCGTATTGCCACCCGTTACACTGGCACCTGAGCTGATACAACAGTCAGGTAACTCATCATTCGGGGCACAACAAATTTGTGCAGGCAGCAGTTTACCGTTAAGTACTATTTTATTACCAGGAAGATGGAATAGTAGTGATACCAACATCGCAAAAATAACAGCAGGAAAGATTCAGGGTATCAATGCAGGAGAAGTGGTTATTTCATATACAGCAGAAGATGAAGGCTGTGTGGCTGAGAGCAAAAATGCTTTTGTAGTATTGGCTCCTTCAAATGCACCTGTTATTCAGGGGTATAATAAAGTAGTAACTGGTCATACAGGTCAGTTAAGTGTGGGTGCGGTTCAGGGCGTTTGGGGCAGTGAGGTGCAGCAAATTGCAACAGTGGATCAGCGTGGAAATATTAGAGCTGAGCGCCCAGGTACCACAATCGTTTTNNAGGCAGGGTTGTAAAATAAAAACAACCATCCCTGTAACAGTGCAGCCAGAAGCACCACTTGTAAAAGATGCCAGCTACGACCATAATGCGCAGTCAGCATTTATTCGCTTCGATCAACAGGTAATGGCAAAAGCCGGTGCTACCTTACAATTTTTCGAAACTGCATCACCCAATGCAAAACCAATAGATCCATTGGTAAAAAATACTGTAGGAAACTATAGATTCTGGGTGGCCAGTGTAGAGAATGGTGTAGCCAGTCAGCGTGTAGCTTTTGCTGTAAATATTAACCAGTCTGGAAAATCAGAAAAGTTGGAACCTGTTATCATGGGCAATCCATCTACCAGTTTCTTTACCGTACAGTTAAAAAGCAAACAAACCAATTTGCCTATATCCATGCGTATCGCTGATATGAGTGGACGACTTGTAGA
This sequence comes from Chitinophagaceae bacterium, assembly GCA_003526435.1. Classification (GTDB taxonomy): domain Bacteria; phylum Bacteroidota; class Bacteroidia; order Chitinophagales; family Chitinophagaceae; genus Sediminibacterium. Next base: position 16,476 of record DPWF01000387.1, read on the forward strand.
ACAACGCCAGTCATTGGCTGCTAACAGTACCATCCAGTTTGGTCAAACATATGCCAACGGACAATACATTGTTGAATGGGTACAAGGCACAGAACGCAAGGTTGTTCAGTTGGTGAAGATAGGAGCAGGCGAGAAGGCCGCTAGCTTTCAGCTTCTAGCTGCCAGCCTGAAATGAAACATAGGAGTTCATGCATTAACGCACCGTCTTTAAGCTAGTAGCTGGCAGCTAGCAGCTTAAAACGCGCTTCTTCCTAAAAATCTTTAGCTTCGCAGCCTAAGTAATTCATCATGAAATATTCTCAGTGGATTGGTATAGCGGCGGCTATCGGATTAATCGTGTGTTGTTTTTTGCCCTGGAGCATAGTTATCAGTAAAAACCTGAGTATTTCCGGCTTTGCTGCAGAAGGTACCAGTTTTGGAAGACCGGGTCTGTTTCATCTTGTTTTTTGTTCAGCATCCATTCTCTTCTTTATGGTTCCACGAATCTGGGCCAAAAGAACCAATGTATTTGTAGGAGCCATCAATCTGGCATGGGCCATTCGTAATTATATACTGGTATCAAGTTGTATGCTCGGTGAATGTCCTGAAAAACAACCCGCACTTTACGCAGTATTAGGATGTGCTATTATCATGCAGTTAATGGTACTGTTCCCCAAAATGCCGGTGGAGAATAAGAAATAAGGAATAAGCAACAAGAAATAAGAAACAAGGAATAAGAAACAAGGAACAAGGAATGAGAAAGTAAAAGTTATTGATTGCCTCACTTTCTCATTCCTTATTTCATATTCCTTATTCCTCTGTTATTTCAATGTTTCCAGCGATCGGCCAATAATGCCCACTGTTTCTTTCACCTGTTCTGCAGTAATGAGCAGCGGAGGGGCGAAACGAATTTTATCGCCATGGGTGGGTTTGGCTAATAAACCATTTTCTTTGAGTGCAAGGCATAGATCCCATGATGCATCAGGGTTGAGATGATCGATGACGATGGCATTCAATAACCCTTTTCCACGGATTGTTTTTATAAAGGGAGAGGATAGCTTCTGCAGTTCCGATCTCAGTAAATTGCCCATCGCTGCTGCATTTTCGGCCATTTTTTCTTCTTTCAAAACAGTCAGTGCTTCCATAGCAACGGCACAGGCAAGCGGGTTGCCTCCATAGGTTGAACCATGCTCACCCGGTTTAATATTCAACATCACATCGTCGTTGGCCAACACAGCCGAAACAGGTAATACGCCTCCACTCAGTGCTTTGCCCAATACCAGAATATCAGGTTGTACATTTTCATGATCACAGGCCAGCA
>DPWF01000141.1 GCA_003526435.1 Chitinophagaceae bacterium
CCAGCGACAAATAACAGAATAATGTACACCAGATTTAATTACCAATGCCTTTGCAAAGTTAGCAACACTGCCAAATTTAGCAATGACATCTGTAAGAGAATTTGCAATAAAGCTGGAACAGAAACCTTCCATGAACTGTATGCCTGTTTTTTCCCAACTTATAAATCCATTTGCGTGAAGATCTGAAAAAACAGATGTAGCTCCGTTAATAGCTGCGATTACTACTTTACCTTGTGGCGTTCGCCATGGGATAAGACTAGTTAAAGCTGTAGAAGAAACCTGCCACCAGTCGACTTTTGATATGGCATCACTCCAGGTATTTACAGATGGATCAGTTAATTTAAGAAGGAAAACCTGAATCAATACATCTGCTGCCGCATTAACACCAATTTTTACAAGAATAGTAATAGGATCAATACTCGCTGCAAGTTGTGGGTTATCTCGAAGTAGTATAATAAATTCATCTCTGCTCATATTTGTATATGCATCAGCAGGTCGGGACATGTAGCTTTGCTCAAGCTTATAGTAAAGCTCTTTATAAGCAGTCGACATCGCCGGTTCGATGGTATTATCTAGTTCCGGATACAATGAAGGTGTCCATCCCGGATTACTACTACATGGCTCATTTTGTAATTTTATTTGTATAGTCGATCCGGGCAGCGATGACTGGCTTGGCGGTCCTTCACAGGGTACAGGTGGAAGTTCAGAACCTGGTGGCGGGGTGTTACCTCCGGTTCCACCTCCAGTTCCATTGTCGCCGGAACCACTACCAGGCAACCCCCAGCCAGTACCACTACCTCCTCCTGCATCACTCCATGAACGCCAACAAATAGTAGCAACAGGATAACAAGATGAACCATTTATACAAGCTAAATAATCACACCCCCCATGCTGGTTACAGTAATCAGGACTTGTGCATATGTAGTATTCATTACAAGTTTCGACAAGTACTAAATCCTGCGATTTTATTGGCAGGTTTGATCCAGATTTCTTATTTACAATACCAATCCTTTTTTTCCCTGGCTCTTTCGTTTTCCCCGGGAAAAGATCCGAGTCTGTAATATCAAATTCCTTGTGGCCGAATACACGGTTACTCATCATCATAAAGAACATGGCATGATTTTCTGCAGTTGTATTTGAGCTCGCTGAACCATGTGGCTTCTTGCGGTATTGCCAATCGCATATATAGCTGATAGAAGTATCAGATGGGGAAGTCCTAACAATCATGGAAGCATTAACATAGTTTTGCGAATCTCTTACAAATGGTATGCTGTAGATATCATAATTCTGTGCAGGCGTAGTTGCTCCATTTGATGTTCCTGTACTTGTTGACTTAATAGCTACTGAGTTACTTGTTGAAGATAATTTGAACGCTTTATCCCATCTCGGATACCCTATGCGCTGTACTGTTAGTTCTACTATATTTTTTTTATCATTCAACCTCTTTACATACTCAGCTATCGCGTTTATTTTGGGTTCCAGACTCTTATGAGTATTGAAAAAATTTTGCTCTATTGAAGGCAATTGCCTGATACTCTCTTTTGTTGGCAGATCAGCTTTTCTGCATGAAACACATACCAAAGAGATTACACAAAAAACAACAGATAGTTTCAATAAAAGTGTGGCTTCCTTTATCATAGTGCGATTTTTAGGGTTTAGCTATAATTTTCTATCAGATATAAATAATATTCTGTTCTACTTGAAAAGAGCATTCGTTTTATCTGACGATTAATGTAAAGCAATCACTAAAAAGATTTATCAGCCATGAGGGAAAACACCCATGCTACAGTACAGGTTATCTATTTCTGGTTAAATGGAATACAGCCCCGTTTCAATTGCATACAAAAGCAACCCAGCCTTGCTATTAATACCCAGTTTTTTAAACAATTCATCCCGATATCTATCGGCTGTTTTGGGGCTAATATGCATATAATCTGCAATTTCTTTGTAGGTTAAATCGGGTAAAGCAGATAATCTCAAAAATTCAACTTGCCGGTCTGTTAATTGAGTTGTTTTTAACTGCATCAGCTTTCTTTCTGAAAAATCGATTGCAATAAATTGATCTCCACGTAACAAGACCAATTTTCCCAAGACAACCTGATTGATTGCCTTAAAAAGAAACTCCGCTTTCATGTTTTTACTCAAAAATCCACAAGCCCCTGCTACAAGCACATCATGAATTAAATGATCATGCTCATATGCAGACAAAACGATCGTTTTAATAGATGGACATGTTGTTTTAAGTTTTTCAACAATCGCTTTCCCGTTCATTTTGGGCATCTGAAAATCAGTTATCACAATGTCCGGAACCTGCTTTTCAACCTGTATTCGCTTTAAAAAATCAAGACCGTTATTAGCTTCAACAGATACATTGAAATCCCCAGAGCTTTCCAGCAGCAGTTTTAAAGACGCACGAAACAACTCATGGTCATCAATTAACCCAATGGTAATCATACAATTACAATTCAAATAATTGCAGTATCGAAATAATTGGGGGGTATTTAACGATAGCAATCCGTAAAGGAATATAGTTTTCTACGATCGACTTCTACAATATTAATAATTATAGTCATGTATTTTTTTCTTTTTTTTGAAAAGATGTCGACAATCAGTTTATACAATACAGAGAGCCGCTTGCTCTTCGCAAACGGCTCTTGTCTTATCCTTTTATATTTTCTGAAATACTACCTGCTTACATTCCCCCACCTCTCATCATCCGCATCTGCTGCATATTGCCACCAGGCATCATCATATTACCACCACGTTGCTGTTGTTGCTGGTTGGCACCAAAACGACGCAGGTTATACGTAAAGCTCACCATAAAATACCTGGTCAGCACTCTTGTTTGTACGTCCTGAATAGTGTTACCTGTAATGTTTCTGGTAATGCTTACATTCTGGTTCAGCAGATCGAACATATAAAATTTCAGTTCACCGGCTTTATTTTTAAGCATCTGTTTCGATAAACTTGCATTCAACAAAGGAATGCTGGTATTATATCCACTACTTCTTCCTCCATTATAGATATAATCAAAATCAATTGAGAATACCCAGCCGCTTTTTGAATAGGCTGTGGCTTCTGTTGAAACAGTTTGTGTAAAGAAGTCGCCATTCTGTTGTGGCTGCAATGTGTAACGTGCCATACTGAATGATGAGTTGGATGAGAAGTTCATATCAAATCCTTCTTTCAGGTTGGTGGTCCAGGAAACAGTTCCACCTAAAGTGGTGTTTCTTGTATAATTGCTGGCATTGTTAATCAATGTCTGCGACTGGTTACGCGATACATTAGCTATCAGGTTCAGGTTGCTCTCCGGCCTTTTTAATGGGAAACCATAGTTGAACACACCATTGATGCTGTAGGTACCACCCAGGTTCACCGGCATGGTTAACTGTGCTCCGTTTGGCTGGAAGATGGTTGAATTCTGAATATCGTTCTGTATAAAGTTGGCATTGATGGTGGCAAAAATCAGCTTCTGCGTAAACACATCAAATGAATTATACAGGAAACGTACACTGTGTGTGAACTGCTGTTTCAGGTTAGGATTACCTGTTCTGATGTTCAGCGGGTTACTGTTATCGGCTACAGGCTGTAATTGTTCTGCACTTGGCTGCGAGGTACGACCATTGTAGAAAACACGCAGGCTCTTTGTTTTGGTAAACTCATACCTGAAATTGGCAGCAGGAAAGAGGTTTACAAAATGCTGTTTGATCACTGTGTTTTTGGTAACATTATTACTGGTCAGATCACCCACCTGTACACCCGAACCAATACTGAAATTGTATTTCGCATTCTGAAGACGATAGTTCACCGTCATTCTGTTTGAGCTGAATGTGTTTTCAAATGTGTTCGTAAGATTTACAACAGGTATATCATATTTACCAGAGCCCGAATTCAATTCCATGGTTTCTCTTCCAGAATTATTCAGGTTATAAGAATAGTTATAATTGAATTCGAGTTGCTGGTTTTTGGCAATAGGTTCTGTGTAAGAGAGTGTGGTGCTGATGTTTCTAGTATCGCGATTGGTGGTGTACACCTGATCAATCGTATCACTGTATGCAGGGCGACTATACTGGTTTCTCGAATAGTTGGTGCCCGTTCCATCATTGGCACTTCCACCGGTATTGATATTGATAGAATAAGTACGGCCTCTTTTAGGGAAACGGTGACGGAATGTAGCGTCTATACTTCCATTAAAACCATTGTTCTTGCGGATTGATTCGGCATTGGAACTGTTCAGCGCTGTAACTTTTCCTTTCGTAGAAGCAGTCTGTTGTAATGTCTGCGACCATGTATCCTGGAAACTGATATTGGGACGGATGATCAGCGAATTGGCTGAATCGAAATTGTGTTCGATATTAAAATTAATCCGGTGATTTTTATTGTATGTTTTGGATGACTGTGTCTGGTCATTGAAAATAGATGAATCTGGTGCACCCGGAATCAGGTTCTGTACAAAGCTTTTCTGATCGCGATAGGTTTTCTGGTCATTATAAAAATAACTTCCGGAGAACTGTGTTTTAGGGCTCCAGGTATCGCGATAATTAATACCACCGGCCCAGGTATTCACTAACCCTCCACCACCGCCACTGCCTGTTAACCCCTGAACAGCACCACCGCCTCTGTTTCCTCCACCACCAAAATTACCGCCACCGAGTGAACCCAACATATCCTGCACAGAAAAATTCTGTTTGTTTACATTGTTGGCCTGACCGGTAAATGTAATCTGGCGATCGCCATTGAAACGGCTGAGACTAAAACTGTTATCATATAAACCTTCATCGGCATTGGCACCAAAACCCAATGTACCACGACCAAAATATCCTTTACGTCTGTCTTTTCTGGTGGTGATATTGATGGTTTTAACACGATTACCGTCATCAAAACCGGTAAATGCACTCTGATCGCTGGCCTGGTCAAATACCTGAATCTTGTCGATCACATCGGGAGGCAGGTTTCTGGTGGCCATACGAGGATCATCGCCAAAAAATCTTTTCCCATCCACCAATATTCTTTGTACCTGTTCGCCCTGTGCGGTGATATTACCATTCTTATCTACCTGTATACCCGGTACTTTTTTCAACAAATCTTCTGCTACTGCATTGGGTTTTGTTTTAAATGCAGATGCCGATACTTCCATCGTATCGTTTCTCATCCTTATTACCGATTGTGTTACAGTTACATTACCAAGATCATTGGCGGCTATTTTCAGGTAAATATTGCCCAGGTCTACCGTACTGTTTGTTTTTGAGAATACTATTTTTTTAGAAAAAGGTTCATAACCCTGGAACTTGATATCAACAATCATTTCCCCGAATGTGATATTACTGATGAGGAAACTGCCATCTGCTTTGGTAAGACCAAAAACATCCAAAGTAGAATCTTTGGCATCCAATATGGTTACAGAAGCGTCTTTTAATGATTGTTTACCGACTGAATCCACCAGTGTACCCTTTAGTGTAGCACTGGTTTGTGCCGTTGCCGTATAGGCAATAAAAAGGAGTACAAAAGCGGTTAGAATTTTGGTCATGCTCAAGTTTATTATGAATTACGAATCTATTGCGTGTGTTTGACTGCCCGCAACACAAAAAGATTAACGGAAAGCTATAAGGATGATTGGAAAGCCTACTGTTAAAATCGGTGAAGCACAAGACCGCATAGGTCGCTCGGCCAATACAACGCTGAGATCCGCATGCACATTGCATGAATTACTTAAAATTAGCTGAAAAGATATTCTACATCTTCCCTCGTCAGGTTCTTCACAAAACCTTCATCATCCGTAATCAGTTCACGGGCGAGACTTCTTTTACGATCCTGCAGTTTTAAGATTTTATCTTCCACTGTATCGGTACAAATCATCCGGTAAGCGAAAATATTTTTTGTCTGACCGATTCGGTGCGTTCTGTCGATGGCCTGTTGTTCTACTGCCGGGTTCCACCAGGGGTCTACGATGTACACATAATCTGCTGCGGTAAGATTTAAACCCACCCCACCCGCTTTTAATGAAATGAGGAACACACGACAGCTATCATCATTCTGGAAACGCTGAATAGCTCTTTCCCTTTCTATCACCGTACTGCTTCCATCGAAATATTCATACTCAACTCCTAACTCTTTCATCTTTTCTTTGATCAACGCCAGCATCCCTAAAAACTGTGAGAAAATAAGGGCTTTATGATTACTGATATTCTCTGTGATCTCCCTTCCGATCTCCTCTAGCTTAACAGATGCATTCGGGAACTTTTCTTCGTCTTTGATGATGGCCGGGCTGTCGCATATCTGTCGCAGTTTCATCAAACCCTGTAAGATGGTGAGTTGTGATTTTTGTATACCCTGGTTATCTACTACTCCCAAAATTTTATCGCGGTAATCGTTTCTGAATGCATCATAAATACGGCGCTGTTCATCGCCCATTTCACAGAACAATACCATTTCCTGTTTTTCAGGAAGATCTTTGGCCACCTGTTCTTTTGTGCGGCGGAGAATAAAGGGGAACAATAGTTTTCGCAGGTGATCTTTTTGTTCTTTCTCTCCGAATTTATCGATAGGGATCGAAAACTCCTGTTTAAAAAATTCTATGCTACCCAACATACCCGGATTCAGGAAATTCATCTGTGCATAGATATCAAATGTATTGTTCTGCAATGGTGTACCACTTAAGCAAAGTCTGTTCTTCGCTTTAATAAGACCCGCCGCTTTGGTAACTTTACTGGACGGATTTTTAATTGCCTGGCTCTCATCGAGTACCACATAATCAAAAGCCACTTCCACAAATTGTTTGATATCACTTCTTAAGGTACCATAGGTAGTAATAATGATATCTGCACCGGTTGCTGCAAGGCTTTCACGGGTTCTTTGTCCACCATGATGCACATAAAAACTTACTTCCGGTGTGAATTTTTTGATTTCATTCTGCCAGTTGAACATGAGGGTTGTAGGACAAACCACCAATGCTTTTAATGAGCCATTTTCCTGTTTGAGATGATAGAGAAAACTCAATGCCTGTATGGTTTTACCCAAACCCATATCATCGGCCAGGATAC
>DPWF01000344.1 GCA_003526435.1 Chitinophagaceae bacterium
AATTCTTCTTCAATAAACTCCAGTGCCTGCGAAGTATTTAATCCTTTGTTGAATATGATGCGATAGATATCGAGAATATGATTGATCTTTTCCAGTTCAAAACCTCTTCTCTTCAATCCCACACTGTTTACCCCACCATAACTCAGTGGGTTACGTACGGCTTTGATGTAAGGAGGTACATCTTTACTCACCAGGCTACCCCCGGCAATATAGGCGTGCTGACCAATGGTTACAAACTGGTGAACGGCACTCACGCCGGCTATCCAGGCCCAGTCGCCCATTACCACGTGACCGGCTAGCTGTACACTGTTGCTCAGTATACAATTATCTCCAATCAAACAATCGTGTGCAATATGGCTATAGGCCATGATAAGACAGTTATTGCCTACTTTGGTTTTCCAGCGATCGGTGGTACCGCGGTTGATGGTAACAAATTCGCGGATGGTGGTATTATCACCAATTTCTACGGTGGTTCTTTCACCGGAAAATTTTAAATCCTGTGGAATAGCGCCCAGTACTGCACCCGGAAACACACGGCAATTTTTGCCAATTCTTGTGCCATCCATTATGGTAACATTACTGCCAATCCAGGTGCCCTCACCAATCTGTACATCTCCATGGATCACCGTGAATGGATCAATCTTTACATTCGGGGCGACCCTTGCATTGGGATCTATGTAGGTATAAGGATGCGTCATTGTAGCTGGGTTCGGTTATTAAATTGGGTAAGGGTATAAATTAAGGTCTTTTAACGATTTGTGCGACCAGATCGGCTTCCGTCGCCACTTTTCCGCCTACATAAACCGTGCCTCTCATTTCGCAGATGCCCCGGCGTATGGGTCCTGTAAATTCCATCTTTAATAACATGGTATCGCCTGGACGAACCATTTGTTTGAATTTACAATTATCTATTTTCAGGAAATAAGTATCGTATTGTCCTTCAGGCATAGAGTTAATACAAAGTATGCCACCTGTTTGCGCCAATGCTTCAATTTGTAAAACACCAGGCATTACAGGATTACCGGGAAAATGACCCGGGAAAAACCATTCATTGAATGTTACATTTTTCACACCCACAATATGTGTATCCGTTAATTCAATGATTTTATCAACCAATAAGAATGGGTGACGATGTGGTAATGTTTTTTCAATTTTCTCGAGTGGAAAAATGGGTGGCATGGTTGGATCGTACACCGGCACATCTTTCACATGTTTGTTCTTTTTGATGTACTGTTTGATCTTTTTTGCAAACTCTACATTGCTGCTGTGCCCCGGACGGTTAGCGATGATCCGGGCTTTAATAGGATAACCAATCAGAGCCAGATCGCCTACTACATCCAATAACTTATGACGGGCAGGTTCATTCGGGAAACGGAGTTCAAGGTTATTGAGGTATCCCTCGCTTTTAACTTCAATCTTATCACGTTTGAAGACTTTGGCCAGGCGCGCCATCTCTGCATCTGTTATAGGCTTGTCTACTACCACAATGGCATTGTTANNCTTTAATGAGATCGTTATCCAGCAACATTTCCAGCTCATGCAGGAAACAGAACGTACGACAGGGTGCAATCTCTGTTCTGAAGTCTTTGATGGTCTTCAAACCTGCATGTTGTGTACCCAAAACCGGACTGTTGAAATCAATCAGTGTGGTAATCTGGTAATCAAGTGCGGGCAGCGCCACCATTTCAACACGCTTGGCATCGTCGTAATGATAAATATTTTCATCAAGGCTGTACCAGGCTTTGGCCGCTTCCTGTTCGAGTACACCCGCTTTCCCAATCAGTTCAATAAAAGGAGAAGAGCTGCCATCCATGATCGGAATTTCAGGCCCATTCAGTTCAATCAGCACATTGTCAACACCCATACCCACCAGGGCGGCGAGTACATGTTCGACCGTACTTACTTTGGCATCGCCTACCTGTAAAGTGGTACCACGGCTGGTATCGGTTACCAGGTCGCAGTCGGCTTTAATAATGGGCTGACCTGCCAGATCCACACGCTGAAACTGGATACCAAAACCCGGATTGGCGGGGTTAAGTGTCATATCAACCAAAACACCTGTATGTAAACCTGTGCCACTGATGCTTATTATTTTTTTAAGTTGTCGTTGTTTGTCGGGATTGAAGTTGTTGTCCATGCTGTTGTTTTTTCCGGTGAATCCAATGGATTCCTTCATGAGCGGATGACGATCAATCATCTACATCACAGCCCATGATGTAAAATATAGCGCAAAAATAAGATTTCAGGATGGTTAATAGATGCTTTAAGAGGCATTTACACGATCGGCAAGCAGTTGTTGCACCATTTTTTCCAGTTCTTTAACCCTTTTTTCAAGGTCGGGTAGGTTACGAACATGGGCCTGGGCACGTAAGGAACGGGTAAAATCATCGGCCGGGGTACCGGTTAAAGTGCGGTTGGGTTCCTTGATGGTTTTTGTAATACCACTCTGCCCGTTGATCTTGCTGCCGTCTGCAATGGTAATATGTCCGGCGATACCTGTCTGACCACCAATCATCACCGATTTGCCAATTTTAGTGCTGCCGCTTACACCGGTCTGTGCAGCAATCACGGTATTGCAACCCACTTCCACATTATGCGCAATCTGAACAAGGTTATCGAGTTTGGCACCTGAACGAATGATGGTAGAACCCATCGTGGCCCGGTCAATTGTTGTATTGGCACCTATCTCTACATAGCTTTCCACCATTACATTACCGATCTGTGGTACTTTTTTAAAGCTACCGTCAGGTTGAGGGGCAAAACCAAATCCATCACTGCCAATAACTGAACCTGCATGAATCACTACATGATCGGCAATTACACAGTCGTGATAAATTTTTACACCGGCATGTAAAATAGTATGGTCACCAATACGTACATGATTACCCAATACCACACCCGGAAATATTTTTACATGATTGCCAATCTGCACCTGCTCACCAATATGCGCAAACGCACCAACAAAAACATCTTTACCGAGCTGTGCTGTTTTGGCAATATAACTGGGTTCCTGTATACCTGTTAACTGTTGTGTGATTAGCTCCTGGTATTTACCCAAAAGGGTTGCAAAAGCAGAATAAGCATCGGGTACACGAATCAGTGTATTGCCAATCGGTTGCTTTAATGTGAGTGCGTCATTAATAATGATTACCGCAGCTTTGGTGCAATAGAGGTATTCTTCATATTTAGGATTGGCCAGAAAAGAAAGCTGTCCGGCAGTGGCTTCTTCAATTTTGCCAAAAGAAGTAACAGACACATTGGGATCTCCCTCCAGTTTGCCATTGATCAACAGTGAAATTTGCGCAGCGGTAAATTGCATACAGCGTGATTTAGTCTTTAGTCCATAGTTGATAGTTCATGGTCTATAGCCCACGGTCCCTTAACTATGGACTATGGACCATGGACTACC
>DPWF01000131.1:0-2023 GCA_003526435.1 Chitinophagaceae bacterium
AAAGTAATATTCCGAATGTAAGCTGGAACAGTTATGCATGTGGTAACGGCCCTGCAACGGTTTCAAGCGGATGGACTTCTTCTCAGTTCGCTACAGAAGAAAATAAAACAATGGAAGAAAGCTTTACCGTAAAAGTGATCGGTAATCCATCTACCAGCTATTTCATCCTGCAATTACAAAGCAATATCCAGACACCTGTTCAGATCAGGGTAATGGATGCTACAGGAAGGATGGTAGAAGCGAAAGCAAATAATAATGCCAACAGCACTGTTCAGTTTGGACATGAATTTAAACCTGGTATTTACTATGCTGAATTACAACAGGGCTCAAGCCGTAAAGTGGTTCAGTTAATGAAACTGCGTTAATCCCCCTCGCCATACCAATTGCTTAATGCCTGAGGCCCGCCATTTGGCGGGCCTCTTTTTTCTCTGCGGGTTACACTGAGGAGATTATTTTTGGAAAGACTGTATATGCGATGCTACTTCTACCATGGGTGCAATAAGGATGTCTTTTTCGTTTTGCTTCAGGTAGGTCAGAAACTGACGATGGGCACTAAGCGATACATCTAACCCATTTCCGCCACCCACTCCGTGAAAAAGAATAACAAGTAAAGAATTACTGGCTACTGCTTTTTTTACCCATCCAATCATTTCTTCTGCTGAATGATTGTTTACCATATAACAATCAACATTATAAAGGTCAATTTCATTGATCTTGTGCATTTCATTCCTTACGGCCCGGGCAGCTACAAAATCATTTTTCATAGCATGAATAAAGGAGGAATCGCCAATTTTCATATCTCCACAGGTGTATGCAAAAGTTCTTTTTGTTTTTCCATCCAATGCCTGTAAAAAAAGATTCGTCATGCGGGTTTCATCTATCATTTGCTGAACAGTGTAACTTCTCATATCGTATTCAGGTTTCACCCACTCTCTGCCCTTACCACCTACGCAGGGATGAAAAAGTGTATGATTACCCAATTCATGCCCTTTATTGTCAAGGTTTTTCCATTCGTTCATTCTTTTCTGCACAGAATTTGAAAAGGCAGTAATATAAAAACTGGCTTTTAATCCGAGTGAGTCAAGAAGAGGAGCAGCATTATCCAGGTGCTGGTCTATGGCATCATCATAAGTAATTACAACAGCACATTTTTTTCCATTCCACATTTGTGCATGGATAGTAGTGATACAACCGAATGCCAATAAAAAAAGAATACGTTTCATGTAGATAGGTTTAATTGCTTAACACAATTGTTGTTACACTGTTAGCGGGCGCATCAAAAGTTACGGATTTATCAGTAGCCACAGATATCGTTTTCTTTGACATCACCATTGTTTCTGAACTTGTATAAGCTATAGCAGAAGCCTGTGTAACGCCACTCAATTTTACATTATTAATCGGAAATGTTTCCGGATTGATGATTACCAGTATGTTTTATTCCCTGCTCCATATTTCAACCGAAGCAGGGAATACGGAGACGGCTTATTTTAGTTCGAGTATCACAACACTAAACGGAGGGAGAGTTAGTTTTAATTCATCGCCGTTTAAACTTGCTTTGTTGAAAGAAGCGGGGGCAATTACATTCGGGTTTTCAAATGAATTATGGTCCTGTATTTTAGCAGAACTGAGGATACGCCCGGTAACAGACTTTGCTCCGAGATTACCCAGATTAATGGTAACCGTCTGTTCTTTTGAACCATGAATATTGACCAGAGAAACATGTGTAGCCCCGCTTTTATCTTTTGAAGCGGAAGCAGAAACAGCCTGTAATTTTTTATCACCCATAATATAGTCCTCACTATTTACGGTTACAGGAATCATCACTGCATCCTGGTGTACATTGTACATCTCCATTACATGATAGGTAGGGGTAAGAACAAGTTTTTCTTCTTTGGTTAAGAGAACAGCCTGTAAAACGTTTACAATCTGAGCGAGATTGGCCATACGAACCCTGTCGGCATGGTTGTGAAAAATGTTTAACGACAAACCTGCAATCATCGCATCGCGCATGGTATTTTGCTGA
>DPWF01000131.1:2043-2774 GCA_003526435.1 Chitinophagaceae bacterium
CTTGTTAGTGCCTGGTTCAACTTCATACCAGCCACCCCATTCGTCTACAATCAATGCCACTTTTTTCTTTGGATCGTATTTGTCCATCACTTCGCTGTTCTTCGCAATAAATCTCTCCATGCGCCAGGCCTGTTCCATGGTACGGAAATATTCCTGCTCCGAAAATTGGGTAGCCGAACCTTTGGCAGACCAGTTAATAACAGAATAGTGGTGAACAGAGAGGCCTTCAATCAGCTTTAACGGAATATCACGCATCACTGTTTCTGTCCAGTTATAATCTTCTGAGCCTGGTCCTACGGCTATGCGGAATAAGTTTTCGGAATTACCATAGTTGGTGATATGTGTGGCAAATTTTCTGTACTCACTTGCGTACTGACTTGCAGTCATATTACCACCACAATCCCATGATTCGTTTCCAACACCCCAGTATTTTACGTTCCATGGTTTCGATCTTCCGTTTTTGGCACGTAAGTCGGTCAGGTAACTGCTTCCGTTGGCATGGTTTACATATTTCACCCAGTCAGATGATTCCTGAACAGTACCGCTTCCCATGTTTAAAGCGAGATAGGGTTCTGCTTTAATCATTTCACAGAGTTCAAGGAATTCATGTGTTCCAAAAGCATTGTTTTCGCGCACATTACCCCAGGCCACATTTTCTGTGTGTTTGCGCTGGGCCTTGGGGCCAATTCCATCCATCCAGTGATAACCATCAGCAAAACATCCGCCTGGCC
>DPWF01000050.1 GCA_003526435.1 Chitinophagaceae bacterium
CAGGTGAATTTGGTGGCGGACTCGGACTAGGAAAAACCATCCTCACAGGAAGTATCGGTTACCAGTTATTCAGCAGCAGACCGGGTGTTGCCGCAGGTAACCTGCGTATTGTGCCGGTTAAAGTAGGGGTAAGACGTTATTTAGTGGGTAGTATTTTTTTACAGGCACATGGAGGTATTGCCACACAGAGTTATGCCCATAGTGGTACCAAAGGTTCTTCGTTTGTATATGAACTGGGTGGCGGATTAAAAATACTCAAACTTCTGGAGGTACAACTTACGACCAATAGCTGGAAACAACCAGCATCTACTGCCAGATCAAATGCATGGTTCCTGAAAGCGGGATGGTCGTTGAGATTATAGGCCTAACACTTCTTTCATTCCCAATACACCTTTGTGTTGAACTGCGTATTCAGCGGCAAGTACAGCACCACCTGCAAAACCTTTTCGGTTATGTGCAGTATGGATGATTTCAATATCATCAATGGGAGAACTGTATTTTATTTTATGGGTACCCGGTGCCGGATCTATTCTTTCTGAAATAATGGAAAGTTCTTCCTCTTTTGTTGATGGGGCATTTACCCATTGTTTCTTTTTGCTGATGGATTCCATAATCTGTTCCGCCAGCGTAATAGCTGTTCCGCTTGGTGCATCTTTTTTCTGTGTGTGATGAATTTCTTCCATCGACACATCATAATCCGGGTGTTTGCTCATGAGTTTAGCCAACTGTGTATTGATTTCAAAGAAAAGATTCACACCAATACTATAATTACTTGCATACACCAGTGTACCCTTTTTCTGCTCGCACAACTGGCGGGCAGCTTCAAATTGATCTAACCAGCCTGTAGAGCCACATACAACAGGGATACCTATTTCCAGGCATTTCACCACATTATTAAAAGCACTGTGCGGACTTGTAAATTCAATGGCCACATCTGCCTTGGCTGCATTTTCGGCATTGAGTTCATGTGCATTATCGAGATCAATCTTTAACACAATGGTATGGCCTTTTGCTACTGCAATTTCTTCAATGGCTTTTCCCATTTTACCGTAGCCTACTAGAATAATATTCATCTCCTTGTGTTTATTTTTTATCGGATGTTTACCGGTTTTTTATTGGGTGTTTTGATGTTCATCACCAATCCAAACCCTGGCGATCGGGTCACCGGGTTAAAAGTAGGGGATACCTGCATACTCAGGTCATTGCTTACATCAAAATGTTTGAGGTGCGCAAAAACAGTAGCATCTGCAATCTGTAATCCATAGGCAATCACAAACCATAAAATAGAATAATCGCGGTCTCTCCTGAATGCATTACGATAGCTTTGAACCGATGTAATACTGAGACCCTGCAATTGCGGATCAATCTGTCTGTAATCTGAACTGTCTCTTGTTGGTGCCTGTGCTTTAAACAAAGCTTCATAAGCAAACTTTGTTTTCTTGTACATGTTGTTGTTATAAACAAAAGTGATCACAGGAATGGATAGTATACCATATACCACAGGTATTTTCCAGTATTGTTTATTGTAAGCCTGTCCCCAGCCTGGTAACAATGCCCTGAGTGGGGCTTTTTTTGGGTCGTGGGGCTTTTGTATTTTTTTTAAAGGGGCAATGCTGTCTTTTTTTATCGTGGTGTCCTGCGGATTGAACACGCTGGTGTTGGCCAACTGTTCTTTATCAGATTGGGCCTGCGCTACGGAAACTCCGTTGCATATGATCAGACATAGTATGAGGAACCGGAATACACGCATGTAATTATTAACTCACCGTTACATTCATGGCATCAAGTATTTTGTTCAGTTCTTCCAGTGAAAAATACTCGATGGTGATACTGCCATACCCTTTTTTGTTATGAACCATTTTCACTTTAGTAGCAAAGTGTGATGCTAAATTATCTTCAATTTTTTTGTAAGCGGGTGGCAGATCTGCTTTTGCAGAAGATTTAACAGTATCTGTTTTATCGGCCTGGTACAATTTACGCACCAGTTCTTCTGTCTGGCGAACACTTAAACCACGCTGCTGAATTTCTTAATAAACGTATAATTGTTTGTCAACCGTGTCAATGTTAATCAACGCACGGGCATGACCCATGCTCAGGTTACCGCTTCTTACGGCCAGTTGAAAATCGGGTGGTAATTTGAGTAAGCGGATATAATTGGTTACCGTGCTTCTTTCCTTACCCATTCTTTCTGCCACCTGTTCCTGCGTGTAATCCAGCTCATCCATCATACGCTTATAACTCAATGCAATCTCCACTGCATTCAGGTTTTCACGCTGTAAGTTTTCAAGTAAAGCAAGTTCAAGTAATTGCTGGTCGTTTGCCTGGCGAATATATACAGGTACATCTTTTANNGCACTGCTATCAACTGGTATTTATTACCTGCCAGTTTTGAAACCGTTAGTGGCTGAATAATATCGTGCAGTTTTAATGATTCGGCCAGTTCATTTAAAGCCAGCTCATCAAAGTCGCGACGGGGCTGTTTGGGATTAATCTGGATATCGGACAGAGGAATACGGCTGATATGTGTAACCTGTTCTACCACATCGGTTTTCAAAGCACCTGAAGTGGTTTTTAAGTCGGCATCAATATTCTGCAACAAAGAGCGAAGCCCTTTACCGATGAGTTCTTTATTTTGTTTTGGCTTGGTCATGGTTGTTTTTTTGGTCCATGGTTAATGGCGGATAGTCCATAGCGAAAACCTTTTCTTACCATGGTCTATAGACTATAAACTATCGACTACTCAATAATTCTTTCTTCATTCGACATCTTCGTAAGTCCGTTATTCTGTAATATTTCCTTGGCCAGGTTCAGGTAATTGATGGCTCCTTTACTTTCTGCATCATACAGGATAACGGGTTTACCTACGCTGGGCGATTCGCTCAAGCGGGTATTGCGATGAATGATAGTAGAGAATACCATTTCATCAAAATGTCTTCTTACTTCACTTACTACCTGGTTACACAAACGTAAACGACCATCATACATGGTCATCAAAATACCTTCTATCTGTAATTCAGGATTTAAACGGCTCTGTACAATTTTGATGGTATTTAATAGTTTACCCAAACCTTCCAGTGCAAAAAATTCACACTGTACAATGACAATCACGCTATCGGATGCTACAAGTGAGTTTACGGTAATCAGACCAAGGGAAGGGGAGCAGTCGATGATCACAAAATCG
>DPWF01000087.1 GCA_003526435.1 Chitinophagaceae bacterium
CGTTTGTATTCAAGGATTTTATCGATCAGTTCCTGACGCGGATCAATTTCATTACCCTGCGCATCAATTTCTTTACGTGGCAATAATAACCTTGCCTTGATACGCATCAACGTAGATACAAAAAGAATAAACTCACTGCTGAGCTCAATATTCAGTTTCTCTCCCTGGTGAATAAAATCGAGGAAGTCTTTGATGATCTTGGTAATGGGAATATTATAAATATCCAGTTCATCCCGCTCAATAAAAAACAACAACAGGTCGAATGGCCCCTCAAACTGGTCTAATTTAATCTGGTAACTCGCTGTATTCACTGGTTCATGCTTTAGCTGCAAAGAAAACCCCTTCGGGGCTTATTTGTACCTGAAGGGGCCATTATTTATCCACGTTGAAGTCCGGAAGACAGGAAGTCGGAAAGTCCAAAGTACATTCTCCCGGTCTTTCCGACTTCCTGTCTTTCGGACTTTCCTCCTACACTTTCTTCAACGAATCCCTGATTTCGGCCAGCAATTTTTCACTTTCCGATGGTCCGGCGGGGGCCGCTGGTTCGGCTGGGGCCTTCATTTTATTAATTCCTTTGATAACCAGGAAAACCACAAAAGCCACAATAATGAAATCAAGTACATTGGTTATAAAACTGCCATATTTAATAGACACTTCTGCTGCCGCCTTTGTTATCACCGCCCCGCTGGCATCCTTTACTTCTGCAACAGCTTCTTTAAGCACCAGCACTTTATCGTTAAAATCGACGCCGCCGGTAATCATTCCCACCAAAGGCATTACCACGCCATCCACAAAAGAAGTAACAATTTTTCCAAAAGAAGCACCCATTACAAAAGCAACGGCTATATCTACAAGATTGCCGCGCATGGCAAACTCTTTAAACTCTTTGAGCATTCCCATAATGGTATTGGTTTGATGAGTAATGAAAATACTATAATTAAACTGAAAAGAAAACTGCTATTTTTTCAACCCGGGATACTGCATGTTCAATCCTTTCAAGAGACTGTGTAATGCTTCTGCCATCACATATTCTTTATACCAGTTCTGATCGGAGGGTGTAATAATCCACGGCACTTTGTTGCACTGATTAAAACAGTCTTCATACATCCGCATATATTCCTTCCAGAGTTTTGCTTCTTCCAGGTCTTTTTCATTGTACTTCCATTGTTTCTGCGGATCATGCATTCTTTCGGTAAGTCTTTGTTTCTGCTCTTCAGGTGAAATATGCAGGTAAAATTTGAGTATGTGTGTATGATTATGTTTAGTGAGCAACCATTCAAAATCGTTGATGGCGCGCATTCTTTCTTTTGCCTGCTGATCGGTGCACCATTTATGTACACGTGTTACCAGTATATCTTCATAATGCGAACGATTGAATACCTGTATCATTCCTTTTGCAGGTGCATGTTCATGAATGCGCCAGAGAAAATCGTGAGACAGCTCCAGTGCCGTAGGCGCCTTAAAAGAAGTGACGGCAACACCCTGTGGATTCATATTACCAAAAACATTCCTGATGGCACCATCTTTTCCACTGGCATCCATACCCTGTATTATGATAAGTACCGAATGCTTGCCTTCTGCAAATAAAAGGTTTTGCAATTCATCCAGTTCAGCAACCAGTTTTGCTGTTTTGGCTTTTGTTTTTTCCTTATTGAGGTTCCTGGGGGCGCGGGTACTGATTTTATTGAGTTGTATCATAGGATGGTCTGTTGATCTCTTAAAGTTAGTTTTATTCACCACAGATTCACAGATTAATCCACTTAAATCCGGGCATTACTCATTCCAAAACCTCACCTTTACAAAAACTATACTGTGAGAGACAAGCTCATCAACTGGGGAATATTTATCATTTTATCCATCATCTGGGGCAGTTCATTCATACTCATGAAAGAAGGCATGCGGGTGCTAACGCCTTACCAGGTAGCATCTATCCGTATCCTCAGTGCAGGTCTTATTCTCACACCTTTTGCACTCAAGGCCCTCAGACAGGTACCACAAAACAAATGGCTGCTGGTCATCCTTTCAGGTTTATTGGGAAATTTCTTTCCCGCCTATTTATTCTGTATTGCTGAAACGGAGATCGACAGTTCACTGGCAGGTATTCTTAATGCACTTACTCCCATGTTTACCATACTGGTGGGCATTTCATTTTTCCAGTTAAAAGCCAACAGCACCAAAATACTGGGTGTGATTATTGGTTTTATAGGATTATGTCTGTTGATGTTATCCGGGAAAGAGGTAAGCTTTAGTAACCTGTCTTATGCAGGTCTGGTATTGCTGGCTACATTATGTTATGGTATCAATGTAAACATGGTGGGACGATATATGAAAGAAGTGGGTTCACTGAATATCGCTTCACTGGCTTTTGTATTTCTCATCATTCCCTCTTCCATCATTCTTTATATAACCGGATACCTGCAACTTGAATTAAGCAGTACACCCGTTTTAAAAGCAACAGGAGCTTCTTTTGTTTTGGGTGTGCTGGGCACTGCTTTTGCATCCATCATTTTTTATATGCTGGTAAAAAGAGCCGGAACACTATTTGCATCCATGGTTACCTATGGAATTCCCTTCGTAGCGGTTTTCTGGGGATTACTCGACGGAGAACAGATTACCCTGCTACAGGTGGGTTGTCTTGGGGTAATACTTTGTGGGGTGTACCTCGTGAACAAAAAATCATAAGGGATGATGTTTGAATTTTTGATCTTTGATTTTGTGATTT
>DPWF01000341.1 GCA_003526435.1 Chitinophagaceae bacterium
GGGAGGGGCCATGGAAAGGGTAACGCATAAGGGTAAAGATGTAATACTATTACAGAAAAAAGTCGGATGTGAAAAACAGTACAATTACTAGCATTTGGATACTGGTGGAGCACTCTTTTTTGACCACGGCGAAAGTATAATAATCGGCAGCAGGTTTTTTGTCATACTCCTAATATAATTTTGTTTGTGCGCTGTTTTTTAATTAAAATGAAAATAAATTCACGAATAATAATTGTTTTGGGAAAAAAACGAAGAAAAAAAACACTTTTTCTTTACCTACATATTTGGGTAGTGTTACACCTTTGTGGCACAAATTTTTTATTATATACAGCGTGTTCTAAATTTCGTCAGGAAGTCTTTTTTATTTTAATCCTTTCCCGGTTTTCCGGGTGTGTTTGAGTTGGCATCTGATATCTAAACCTTCTGCTCCGGGATGTAATACGTCTTGGGTTCCACACTCAAATTTTTTATTGTCAGTAGCGCATCATGAATGATATGATGTTTGTATGCCTTTACGGCGCTTAGTGCTCATTGGTGCTAAGGCGGTAATACATTGTCTATTTGACATTTTTAATCTCGTAAAAGTGGAGTGTGTGACATCTGAATTTTTGTCCCTTCGTTTTGGCTGATAGCCATTTTTTCCACTTTTTTTAATGTTGTTTCAATCATCAGTGATTAGTTTCATTGGTGTTTTACTGTTTGCTGTTAACGGCATTTCAGTACTTGTTTTTATGCCTTCGGTTTATAGGCATAAATTAATTGATCATTACTGGCCGAAAGGCTTGCCTTGATACGTTTTTATTTAATCCGGAAATTTATTTGCCTTGTATTACGCATGAACAAAAAGACATCTGTTACTTCAATAAATTTCCATTGGGGTCACCCGTTGGGTACCGCTGTTTTATGCTGCGTACTTGAATCGCTGTTGCGAAAAACAGAAGGTGCTTTTCTTCCATTGCATTTAGACTTTGTCGAATCATTCCCTGGCTGTATTCCGTTTGGAACAGGACTGGGTTATTTAATAATTTTTTTACTCATGAAAAAGTATTACAAAACTGAACTTTTGCCCATTCTGGGCCTCGCAATGATCCTTTTTGGAGGGTTATTTGCTGCTCAACCTGCAGCGCTGACTATTCAGCCTGCTTTGGTGCTGTATATTTTGCCAGTACTCGGGTTGATGCTACTTTCCTTCCCACCTCTAAGAAAGCAGTTGCTGAAAATGCAGCGGCTGTTTCCGGATGGAGACTTGGAGAAACGGGTATTTATGCCGCTGTTGCTTCCGGCCATATTGGTGCTGTTGCTTGCAGGACAGGCGAATGCGCAAGTATCCGGCACTGTTTTCCGCGACTTTAACGCTAATGGTACGAAAGATAACTCTGCTACCTATAATGAAACATTCGTGTCCGGAGTCATAGTAAAAGCTTATAATATTTCAAATGTTGAAGTGGGTTCTCAAACTACTTCTTCAACAGGCGCATATGCATTTACAGGGTTATCCTTACCATTAAGGATAGAATTTACAGGGTTATCAGTAGAGGATTATTCGGCACCAACGGGCACCTCAAATGCATCAAGTGTGCAATTTTACACAACTGCCTCTACAACAGCAAATTATGGAATAAATTACCCACAGCATTATACATCCAGTGCAAATCCTGATGTAGTTGTTTCTCAATTTGAAGCCAATAGGCCACCATCTTCAGAACCATTAGCAACTGCAATGTTAAAAACGCCTTATAATTCAAGAGGCCAGACATGGGCAACAAATACAACCTCCATAGCAAACACATCTGATATTGGAGGTACTTGGGGCTTAGCATATAATAGAATATCGAACGAAATATATGCGGCGTCTTTAGTGAAAAGGCATTCTGCAATGAAAGACAATGATTTAAATGGGAAAGAAGATATTGGTGCGATTTACTCAATAACCCCTTCCGGTACAACTTCATTGTGGTTAGATGTCGCAAGTTTAGGAGTAGATGTTGGCTTGTCATTAATGCCAACAATCGCAAGTCGGGCATTGCCAACAATGTTAGTGGCACCCTCACATGATGCTTTAGTATATCCATTAGTGGGTAAAATTGGATTAGGCGATATCGAAATTTCGGATGATTATTCTAAACTGTATTTTGTAAACCTATATGATAAAAAAGTCTATACCATAGATATTGCTACAAAAACTTTAATTGGAACAGGTATTGATGTGCCCAGCCCATGTAATGCGGGTTCCGGTTCAGTAAGGCCATTTGGATTAAAATATCATAGAGGGAAATTATATGTTGGTGCGGTCTGTGATGCGTTGACATCCCAGGCTGCTGGTGACTTATCTGCTTCAGTGTATAGATTAGATGGGGCAAACTTTACGAGTATTTTAAACTTCCCGTTAAACTATTTAAAAGGGTATGCATTTAAAGATTTGGATGGGAATAATGCAGAATATGGGAAAGCATGGACTGCCTGGACGGACGTTCTACCCCCTGTATCTTTTCATAGTGGTTTTTTAAACTCCGAAGTTCTGGTTAAGCCACAGCCTATGTTGGTGAATATGGAATTTGATATTGATGAATCACTAATTCTTACTTTTAATGATAGATTAGGTCATCAAGGCGGTCAAGTTAACTATGGCACAAATACAGCAAATACAACTACTTTTTATACTGTATTAATTGGTGGTGATGTGTTGCGGGTATCACTTGTAGGTGGGGTATATACCCTTGAAAGCAATGGATCGGCTGGTGGGGTTACAACAGTTGGTGCTGGAAATAGCGAAGGGCCTGGAGGAGGCGAGTTTTATTTTGGCGATCGCTCAAATTTGGAAAGTAATGGAAGATATCATAATGAAGATGTAATTGGGGGATCTACATTTCTTGCTGGAAGAAATGAAGTTGCGGTATTAGTTACCGATCCAATAGATTATTTTGCTGGGGGGGTTTATTTCTTTGATAACACTACGGGTGATGTTACAGCCACCGCAAATGCAGACCGGTATCAACTATATCCCTTTACTGCTGATGTTACAAAATTTGGTAAAGCCAATGGGTTAGGAGATATGGAAATACTTTCAGGGGTGGCCCCTCTCGAAATAGGCAATCGTATCTGGATGGATACCGACGATGACGGTATCCAGGATGCTGGAGAGATGGGTATTGGCAGTATTCCGGTTAAACTATATAAGTCCGGTGTGCAGGTTGGAGCTACTACTACTGCGTCTGATGGCACCTACTATTTCAATAACAGCAATGTTAATTTGAATGGTGCAACAGGACTTTTACCTGAGATGGCTTATGTCATTCGGGTGGATGCTGCTGATTTTCCAGCAGGTAAGTCACTTTCCACCAATCCTAATATAGGAGGTGCTGGCCAGCCCGACGTGCGCGATAATGATGCGGCCTTAGTGGGGGGTAACGCCGAAATCGCGGTGACAACGGGTTTGGCAGGCCAAAACAACCATACGCTAGATATGGCGTTTAAGACATCTTCATCGTCAGGCGGATGTGCGGGTTTTGCCGTGATTGTCGGGGAGTGGTCAAATGCGTCACTTCAACGTTTTGATGGCACTTCTGGTAGTTATCTGAACCAATTGGCAACGGGAATAGGCGCACGGATTAATTCTGTGTTGCAATATCCATACCCCAATGGGGATTTATATTTGGGTGGAAGTTCGGAGTTAACTATCGTAGATGCTTTCACGGGAGCAATGCAAGGGTCTTTTTCCGGCGGTCCTTTTTCCGGACTGACAGAACAAGTTGTTCGGGGCTTAGATGGCAGCTTCTATGTGGCCAATGAAGGTAATGCAGCAGGCGATGGCACAATTGCCCGTTATAATGCTGCCGGTACCTACCTCAATACCTTTATTTCATTCCCGACTTATCAGCCCAATGGACTTGCTCAGGATCCTGCTACTGGCGACTGGTATGTTGGAACACGGAACGCGCCGAATACAATTCTCAAATATAGCAGTGCAGGTGTTCTTCTGGGCACTGTAACAACCATGACGGGCGGCGGAAATCCCGGTGGTGGACTCGCCATATACAACAACGAGCTATATGTCGCTACGACCAATAGCCCGCAAACAGTGCAGGTATATGCTTTACCGGTCACGACTTTCCCTGCAACCCCGGTTCGTACACTTGCTACGGGAGGGAGTGCTTTCGTTGGTATCGCGTTTGGCCCGGATAATAATCTGTATCTAGCCGATTTTTTCAATGGCCGCGTCACTGTATTTAATCCAACTACGGGTGCATTGATCCGTACTTTAACTGATCCATCCATTACAAACCCGCATGGTGTTGCATTTACTGCTTGCGCACCAATCGCTTGCTCCCTTACGTCCGCGGGTGAAACCCTCGAAACCTGCAACAATAACGGCACTACCGCTACTGGCGCAGATGACTATATCAGTTTTAGCCTCAATCCTACGGGTACAGGTCTGGGCGCAACATATAGTGTCACCGCGAGTGGCGGTGGTACCGTTACGCTTGCTGCGGGTGGTGCAGCCACAGGTATTGCTTATGGCAGTGCCACGGCATTCCGCTTGCAAAATGGCAGCGCAAATGGTACGGCTTATACGATTACAGTAACAGATGTGGCTGATGGTGCTTGTACTGCAACCACAACCGTGCAGCAAAGTGCGTGTTCGATGCCACCAACCTGTATGTTTACGGTTACCAGTGCAACACCTTTATGCCATGGTAACGGCACTCCCGAAAATGGGAGTGATGATTATGTTACCTTCTCCTTAAATGTGGTGAATACCCTGGAAAGTTCGCAGTACTTCACGGTAACCGGTACTCAAAATGGTAATCCGATCGCGATTACATTGTCGAATGGCAGTGCCGCTAATGCAGTGAACTGCGGTCTGAATACGCCATTGCGTACGCCTGCCGGAACAGCAGGACAGGGACCGATTGTATTAACGATTACTGATAATTTCTATAACTGTACAACCACAACAACCATTGTTGATCCGGGTACCTGTGCTGTTTCCTGCACACCTGGCACACCGACGATGGTGATGTACAGTTACGAAACGCAAATTGATGTAACAGACCTAAATAACCTGCCTATTGTTATTCCTCAATTCGATCAATTGGGCGGTACACGTACGCTGACGGCTGTAAAACTGGATTATTCAGTAGGTGCTATGACGATTGCGATGATGGAAAATAAAGCAGCACAAGCTCAAAATTTCAAGGTTGATTTTCTGACGGATGCATTTATTGACCTGAATGGCGCTACAATCGCTGCGGCGGCATTAAAAACATCGATGCCGCTTACCTCCGTTGGTACTGGTGTGCTTGTGCCTGCACAAGGAACATGGCCGGGGGATGCTCTTCCTCCTTTGCCTGCCCCACAGGTTCCATCTACCTTACAGGGAATGTCTCCCTGGCTCACAGATGATAAATTACAGTTTGGTAAAGATCCGAGGACAGATCCGCGTTGGGTGACCAATGCAACCGGTAACCCGGCAACGGATGACGATATGGTCTTTTTCCCGGCCACTACAGACGTGGAAATGGGTACAGTTAACTATTCTGCTCCGGTAGATTTGGCCAACTTTATTGGTTCCGGTAATGTGCCTTTAGTGGTTTCCACACTGTCAGGTTTAAGTTCCACTGGCGGTGGTGGTAATGTTGATGTTATACAACGGACACGTGCTTATGCCACTGCAAAGGTGACGTACACTTATGAATGTGTATCAGTTGCATGCGCTGCGACTGCACTTACAGCAGTTCCAGGCTCTTGTGACCCTGCTAACAATACCTATTCTTTGACAGGTCAATTTACGTTCAGTAATCCGCCATCTGATGGAGAATTGTTGATCCGGGTAGAAGGTGGCGACAGCAAAAAATTTATGCCACCATTTACCAGTCCGATTGCCTATACATTAGGTCCTTTAAATTCGGACATGGGTAGTCATGCCGTAACAGCAACTTTTTCCCAAGCGCCAGCATGTACCATCACTCATACTACTGGACATTTTTACAA
>DPWF01000038.1 GCA_003526435.1 Chitinophagaceae bacterium
ATTCCGAACAGAGAAGTTAAGTCCCCCATGGCCGATGGTACTTGCGTTTTGCTGGGAGAGTAGGTAGCTGCCATATTTATTGAAGCCTCACTGTTTATTCAGTGAGGCTTTTTTGTTTTACTACATTTCAGCAAAGTGGAGATAATAGACTATCGTACCTTCTACCTTAGGCGAAATGGGAGGCCATGTAGCTGTCTATATTTATTGAAACCTCACTGTTTATTCAGCGAGGCTTTTTTGTTTTACTCGCTTCATCAGAATCGAACGAATAGACTCCGCTGCACCTGATCAACAATGAATACAGTTTACTTTTATTTCTTCTTCTGATACTAATCATTTGTTTTATTTTCCTTGAGCATACACCCTTTTCTTATTACTTATTTCGTTACTTTACAGTCACCCCCTAGATATATCCAATGACCCAGGAAAAGAAGCTCAACCTTTTTCAAAAATTTCTACGTACCGGTGTTCGTGCTGATACGTCTTTTATTGAAATACAGCGGGCATACATGTTTAACCTGTTCATTCTGATCGGGTCTCCCTTTGCTATTTTATCCTTAATTATTAATCTTACACATCAAGCCTATTTTCCGGCTGCAGTAAATATTGCACAACTTATTAGTTTCAGTGTTGCACTTTGGGTATCTGTAAACGACAGATACAAACAGTTAAGAGTAATAGTATTGGTATCTCTTACTGTTTTATCGATGATCGCATCATATATCTATCATAACTCAGGTGAATACAGGTTTTTATTGATGATTTTAGCGGCCATTATTCTATTTGATAAAGACTGGCAATACCTTTTTTATGCAATGGGTACAGCTCTCGTATTCGTTTTTCTTCGGTTGACTTATACACCCAATCTGGAAGAATTACCTATTGCTGAAATTATAGCTACCTGTTTAAAAATGTTTCTGCCCTTGCTGCTTTTTATACTCGCACTCCTGTATTTCAAAACCATTTATTTCAAAAACCTCTTTCAACTGGAAAATGCCAATATGGAGCTCCGATTTGCGCAGGAACAGAAGGAAAGAATTTTGGGTACCGTGGCTCATGATCCACGAACGCCTATCTCAAATATTTCCGGGATCGCTAAATTGATACAAGCCGGTGACCTCTCCAAAGAAGAACAGCAGAAATTTTTTACATTGATTGATCATGCATCACATAGTGCACTCATGTTAATCAACGATCTGCTGCAACACAATGAGAGTAGCAGCGAAACCGAGCAGTGTAAAAAAATAGAATTTAATCAGCAACTTAGCGAATGGTATCCTTCATTTGAATTCAGGGGCAGGGAAAAAAAGATCAGAATAAATGTGCAATACTGCGCTGATAACCTGCCGGTAAATATTGATGTTGACCGAATAGAAAGAGTAATGGCCAACCTGGTGACAAATGCTGTCAAATTCAGTAGAGAAAATTCTGAAATTATTATACATACACGGAAGGAACCCAATTTTGCTTGCATAACAGTAGTAGATCATGGCATTGGGATACCAAAGGAAAAACAAGAAAATATTTTCGACTTATTTGGGCATGGAAAAAGAAAAGGTACGGCCGGAGAACAGGGCTTTGGTATGGGACTTTCTATATGCAAACAAATTGTAGAGCAGCACAAGGGAAAAATAACTGTTGAAAGTGAAGAAGGAAAAGGAACTGTATTCTCTGTAAGAATTCCACTTTATAATGCCTGATTCACTAAGCCACCTCTTCACCTGTAGATGCAGTTAACAGTTTAAACCAGTCTTCTCTTTCCAGCATAATACCTGCGGCATTTTTGGCCTGTATGAGTCTTTCAATTTTAGTAGTACCAATAACCGGTAAGATGCCGGAAGGATGTCTGTGCAGCCAGGCCAGTAAAATTTCGTTTACGCCGGTTTCATATTTTTCAGCCAATACAGTAGCCGCACTTATAATACTTCTGAATCTTGGATGACTGTCATCATTCAGGATACCTCCGCCTAATGGGGCCCAGGCCATGGGAACAATCTGGTATTGCATACAATGATCTAACATGCCATTGGTAAAAGGAGGTAGGTGAAGTATGGAAATCTCAAGTTGGTTGTATTCTATTCTGGTATACTTCAACAATGTTTCCACCTGGTGCGGTTGAAAATTCGACACACCAAACTGCAATATTTTTCCCTGTTGTTTTAAAAGTTCTATGGCACCTGCTACTTCAATCGGGTTCATCAATGGATCGGGGCGATGTATAAGCAGTAAATCAAGATGATCGGTTCCGAAATGTTCGAGAGATTGTTCTACAGAACTGATAATATGTTGAGCTGATGTATTGTACGATTTTACCTGGTGTGAGGGTCTGTTATCCGAAAGCATTTGTATGCCACATTTACTAATAATACGCAGATGGGCTCTTAGTGAAGGTGCTTCTTTTAAGGCCGCACCAAATTCAGCTTCGGTCGTATAATCACCATAAATATCTGCATGATCAAAAGCATTGATACCGTTTTCGAGACAGGCTTCAATCATTTGCCGGTATTCGTTTGTTGAAAAACCGGCGCCCCATTTTCCCCAGCGCATACAACCGGCTACA
>DPWF01000284.1:0-2416 GCA_003526435.1 Chitinophagaceae bacterium
GCTGCTATTCACTTCCTTTCGAAATCTTTTTTATTACATATTCTCTGCGGTGAACTTTCCAGTCATTCACCGCAGAGATATTTTCAACTCAGAACTCTGTTTTCAGTTCCAGGTATTTTAAAAACTCTTCTTTCACTTTCTCATCTTTAAACTTACCTCCATAGAATGCTGTAATGGTAGAAGAAGTGTCGTCTTCCACACCACGACTCGCCACACAAAGATGTTTGGCATCAATTACAATGGCCACATCTTCTGTACCAAGATCTTTTTGCAACTCTTTCCCAATCTGCATAGTTAATCTTTCCTGCACTTGTGGACGTTTGGCAAAATATTCTACCAGTCTGTTCAACTTGCTCAAACCAACGACTTTACCATTGCTGATGTAGGCAACATGCGCCTTGCCAATGATGGGTACAAAATGGTGTTCGCAATTGCTGTAAAAAGAAATATTCTTCTCAACCAGCATTTCATTGTATTTGTACTTGTTCTCAAACAATGCCATAACGGGTTTATTCGCAGGGTTCAATCCCTGGAATATTTCTTTCACATACATTTTTGCCACACGGCGTGGGGTGCCTTTTAAGCTGTCATCGGACAGGTCAAGACCGAGTGTTTCCATTATCGCACGGAAATGCTGTTCAATGGCTACAATTTTTTCCTCATCTGTTTTATCAAATGCATCCTCACGCATCGGTGTTTCTACCGATGTGCTGATATGGTCATCTCCCATATCATCAATATGCAGATCACTCAGTTCTATCTGTTCNNATGTGCATTATTTCTTTAAAGTTTTGGGCTATTAATTCAACTTTGGTATCATCGTCAACATCAAAAGCGCCGGGCCTAAGCGGGGTTTCTATACCGGTAAAGGTATGGTCGTCGCCCATTAAGTCAAACAGTAGTTTGTCACTGTCCGCTGTATTCAACAAAGTTTCGTTCTGTTTCATACAATCTTATTTTTAAATCAAGTCCTTTATCCAGTTTTACACGCAACAACTTATAAATTACTACCGCAATGTTTTCGGCTGTAGGATTGAGTGTTGCAAACTCAACTGTATCGAGGTTCAAATTTTTATGATCAAATCTTTTTATTATTTCCTCCTGAATAATATCACTCAGCAATTTCATATCAAACACATAACCCGTTTCAGGATCAGGAACGCCATTCAGTTGCACAATCAGTTCGTAGTTATGCCCGTGATAATTCGGGTTATTGCAAAGACCAAACACTTTCCTGTTCATTTCATCCGACCATGCCGCATTGTGCAAACGATGGGCCGCATTAAAATGTTCTTTCCTGAAAACTGCTACTTTCTCCATATTCAATTCTTATGCCGGATAATGATTGAGCCGGCAACAGTTCACAATTCAACTTCCGTTGCGTCGCACACTTCAGCGACAAAACCCAGGTGTTCATGATCCTAAAATCAAGTGAGTCAGTTATCAATAGCCCGGCACTGTTTCAGAAGTGTGCTGATCAAGTGGCCCGGCAATTCGAGAGCCTGTTTATTGATAACAACGCTTGAATGTCTGCTTTTGGATTATGGTTGATATACCATAATCCATGGTTATATATCCCTATTATTCCTCAGGAATCCAAGACATCCTGATAACAAAGGTACATACGATACTAATAACAAGAAGGATGTTATTTTGTTGAGAGATAGCCAGAAAATATTAAACAGGGGATGGTTGATGGTCCATGGTCAATAGTCTATGCAAACGTAAATGACACTGGTGCATACTTGGAACACTGCCAACTATGGAGCCTGGTCTATGAACCATATCCATCACTATCCAAAGTATTCTACATAAATCCTTGGCGTCTCATAAAGCTTAATGCAATGGAGCTCAACCTGTTGTGGTATATGGGGTTGTAATTGTTGCCAGATGGCAATGGCCAGGTTTTCGGTACTGCAGAGCTGATCTTTCATGAAATCTACATCCAGGTTCAGGTTTTTATGATCCAGTTTGTCGATTACATGTTCCTTGATCAGCTTACTCAGTTTTTTAACATCATATAAAAAACCGGTATCGGGGTCAGGATGGCCTTTAATGGTAACAAAAAGGTCATAATTATGCCCATGCCAGTTTTCATTGGCACAAACCCCGAAAACGGCCTCATTCTGCTCCTTGCTCCAGCGGGGATTATATAGTTTATGGGCGGCATTAAAATGTTCCTGCCTCGTTAAGTACACCATGCAAACACAAAAATTTCCGCAAAGTTAAGAAAGTTGCGGGTTTTATGGGTGTATTTATCTGTTAGGGGAATATTCAATCACAACAAGCTGCTTCGGGAATGGAGAGCGTAAAGCTTACGCAAGGCAATAAATAGCTATGTAAAAGCTGTACTTTTAATGTTCATTACTGATCAAAAAAGGCCACATGCGTGTTATTATTACCGCCGCTACTGTTG
>DPWF01000284.1:2435-3039 GCA_003526435.1 Chitinophagaceae bacterium
CCCTTTATACGGGCGAAAGCCAGCGATTAAAAGTGCGTTTTCACCAATCGGGTGTTGGTATGCTGGCCAGTGCCGTGTCTTTAACAAGACTGGTAACTGAAGAAAAACCCGACCTGGTTATTCAAATAGGCATAGCCGGTACATTCGATACCAAAATGCCTCTGGCAAAAGTGGTATTGGTAAAAGAAGAAATACTGGGCGATATGGGTGTTGAAGAAGATGGCAAATGGAAGGACCTCTTCGATCTGAAACTGGAGAAAAGCAGTTATCACCCGTTCGAAAAAAGAAAACTCCCCAACCAATGGCTTACCTCCTATAACCTGCTCAAATTACCCGAACTCAGTTCCATTAGTGTAAATGAAATAAGTACCAGCCCTAAGCGCATAGAATTATTATCAAAAAAATACAGCCCCGATCTCGAAAGCATGGAAGGTGCCGCACTGCATTATGTGTGCAGGGAAGCCAATATTCCTTTTATCCAGATGCGGGCCATCTCCAATTATATTGGTGAAAGAAACAAAGCCAACTGGAAAATGAAGGAAGCACTCGAAGCATTAAATGATACATTTATTAAGTATCTGGATAAATTGTATAAGGTGAGGTG
>DPWF01000319.1:0-3383 GCA_003526435.1 Chitinophagaceae bacterium
CATCACATCCATTAATAAGGTATTGTGGTCAACGGCAATATTTACTTCTTCAAAAATAGGAGCACACTCAAACTGTGCAGGTGCCACTTCATTGTGACGTGTGCGCAATGGAATACCCAATTTATAGGCTTCCTGCTCATAATCTCTCATGAAGGCGTATACGCGTTCCGGAATAGATCCAAAATAATGATCTTCCAGTTGTTGTCCTTTAGCTGGAGAAGCGCCAAATACGGTGCGACCGCATTGTACCAGATCGGGACGTGCAGTGGCCAATGCTTCATCAATTACAAAGTATTCCTGTTCCCAACCGAGGGTAGGGGTTACTTTGGTTACATTTTTGTCGAAGAAATTACAAACTTCAACAGCAGATTTATTTAAGGCTTCCAGTGCTTTTAACAAAGGAGCTTTATAGTCAAGTGATTCGCCTGTATAAGAAACGAAAATGGTAGGGATACATAAAGTTTTACCCTGACCAATTTCAATAATAAAAGCAGGAGAAGAAGGGTCCCAGGCAGTATAACCACGGGCTTCAAAAGTGGCACGTAAACCACCACTGGGGAAAGAGGAAGCATCGGGCTCCTGCTGAATCAGGGCAGCCCCATCAAATTCTTCGATGGCTGTACCATCGCCTTTCAGGGTAAAGAAAGAATCATGTTTTTCAGCAGTGGTACCAGTGAGGGGTTGAAACCAGTGCGTGTAGTGGGTAACACCTTTACTTTCGGCCCAGGCACGAATACCGTTGGCAATCTGGTTGGCTACACTGCGGTCGATTTTTTTTCCGCCACGGATACTGGTAACCAGGCTTTTATAAGCTTCGTCGCTCAGAAATTCACGGGCCGTTTTCAGTGTAAAAACATTCGTTCCGAAGATGCCGGTGATTTTTGCACTGGCCGGAATCGCTGTCTCATTGTTGTTGATGCTGCTGATCGCATTAAAGCGTAAAGACATAGGGTAAGTTTTTTTGACAGCGTAAAAGTAAGGGTATTGTCAGCATAAATTCACTTTTAGACTGGTTTATTGCTTAAAAAATGGACATTTTGTGGAAAAATATAAATATGTAATTTTTTGTTATTCGTATACAAAAAAACCCTTTTTTACCCCTAAATATTTGATAAACAAATATTTAACAGATTTTCAATTTTATTTTTTGATTTCTGTAATCAAAAACGCAGTTTCGCAACCAATAAATAAAAAAGGAAATGAAAAAGGTACTCGTAATTGTTTTAGCGGTGATTGGTTCTGCATTTGCCCCAGGTATGGCAGACTGGAAAACGGTGGATGTTATTGAAAAGGTTAAGATTAGTATGCCAACAGAACCAGTATCTGTTGATGCTGCAGGAGGTCCGCAACAAATCCGAAAATCGGTAATGACCGACTCCACGGAACTGGGTCTGATTGTCATGGATTTTACCAAAATGGGTATAACAGAGGAACAGATTGAAGCTTTAAAAGATACAGAAGAGTTTAAAGAACAGATTAAACAGGGTATCTCTATGAGCGGCGGACTGGTTAAAGCAGAATCTGAAGGGAAATATGCTAATAAACACCTGTATTACCAATTCGACCTGGAAATCAATAAAGATGGTAAAAAACTCAATAATACGACCCGGATGGTTTTTTATAAACAGTATGCTTTTACGCTGACTTATCAATCAGGCAACGCGGGTGACAAGAAAGAGATTAAGGAACAGTATTTTAATTCACTGCTTATTACTGAATAAGAAAGTATTCGGTATCAGGAAAAGCAGCCACAAAATGGCTGCTTTTTTTTGTAACATTTTTTTCTTGGCTCCGTTTCACCTCAAAACCACAAACGTTATGAAAAAATTAGTACTGATCATAGGCATACTGACATCGCTGAACAGCATGGCTCAATGGAACTGGTTTAAAGTAGAAGGTAATGGTGTACATAAAAAAGAAACCCGTGAAGTAGGCAGCTTTTCCGGCGTAGCATCTTCTGGTTCATGGGATGTGATGCTGGCCTACGGAAACAGCAATTCCATTGAAATTGAAGGTGATGAAAACCTGCTGGAATATATTGAAACCAAAGTAGAGAACGGAAAGCTCCATATCAGGGCCCGCAAAAATGGGAATATCAGATCTAAAAACAAGATTATAGTGTATGTATCTATCAGTCAGGTAAAAGGATTGTATTTGTCGGGTAGTGGCGATATAATTGGGAAAGGTAAATTCTCCAACTCAGGAACCACCAATGTGGCAGTTTCCGGATCAGGTAATATTAAACTGGACTTCGACCGTTTCGACCGTATTGACGCATCTGTATCGGGTAGTGGTGGAATTACCCTGAAAGGTACGTCCAATGAGGTGGATGCCCGTATCAGTGGCAGTGGTAGTATTAATTGTAAGGAAGTAGTAAGCGACGATGTTACAGCCAGTATCAGCGGAAGCGGAAATATTCGTGTACAGGCCAATACCTCCATCGATGCACGTATAGCCGGAAGCGGTAATGTTTATTACACAGGCGGTGCCAAAAATGTTCGTACCCATAAAGCGGGCAGCGGCAGAATTGTGAAGGGGTAGGAAATGTAAATAGTGAATGGTCAATCGTGAATTAAATTGACCATTCACTATTTACCATTGTCCCCCAGATCATTCACATGTTACAAACTTTTGTATTCGCCCTTCTGTTTTCAGCTCTCTCTTTCTTACCTTCGCAGCATCATGGAAATTACTGTTCAAACCGCCGAGAAGCTGCGTCTTACAGCAGAAGAATTCGAACTCATCAAACAGAAATTAGGCAGAACCCCCAACTTTACGGAGCTATGTGCTTTTAGTGGAATGTGGAGTGAGCATTGCAGCTACAAAAATTCCATCAAATGGCTCAAAACCCTTCCACGTGATGGTGGCCGTATGCTCGTAGCAGCAGGTGAAGAGAATGCAGGTCTAATGGATATGGGTAATGGATTTGGTGTTGTATTTAAAATTGAAAGTCATAACCACCCCAGTGCCATCGAACCTTTCCAGGGAGCGGCAACAGGTGTGGGTGGTATACAGCGCGATATTTTTACCATGGGTGCACGTCCGATTGCATCCCTCAACAGTTTACGTTTTGGTAACCTGAAAGATAAAAAAACTCAACGCCTCTTAAGTGGTGTGGTACACGGTATTGGCCATTATGGTAACTGCTTCGGTGTACCAACTGTAGGTGGTGAAGTATATTTTGAAGATTGTTATCATACTAACCCACTGGTAAATGCCATGAGTGTTGGTATCATGAAAGCGGGCGACATGATCAGTGCCACTGCTGAAGGTATTGGTAACCCTGTATTTTTTGTGGGAAGCGCTACCGGAAAAGATGGTATTGGCGGCGCCTCTTTTGCATCAGCAGATATTACGGCTGAAAGTGCAGAAGAATTGCCTGC
>DPWF01000319.1:3408-5337 GCA_003526435.1 Chitinophagaceae bacterium
GGAAAAGAAATTACTGGAAGCCTGTCTTGAACTCATCAATACCGGTGCCGTTGTTGGTATGCAGGATATGGGTGCTGCAGGTATTATTTGTTCAACTGCAGAAATGAGCGCCAAAGGTGGTGTGGGTATGCGTATAGATCTTGAAAAAGTACCTACCCGTCAGCAAAACATGAAAGCGTGGGAACTACTGTTGAGTGAGAGTCAGGAAAGAATGCTGATTGTAGTTGAGAAAGGAAAAGAGGAAGCTGTATTGAAAGTATTTGAAAAATGGGATCTCTCCGCCAGCAATATTGGTGAAGTAACAGGTGATGGCTTGTTGAAATTCTATATGCATGGTGAATTGGAAGCCGAAATACCAGCACATGAACTGGTATTGGGTGGAGGTGCACCGCAATACACACGCGAATACCGGGAGCCCAAATATTTCGAAAAGATCAAAGCGTTTGATGTCAACAGTATTGAAGATGTTACTGATCTGAAATCAGTAGCAGAACAACTGGTACAGGTTCCCAATATCGCATCCAAACGTTGGGTATACACACAGTACGACAGCATGGTAGGTGCGGCCAACACATCTACCAATGCACCAAGCGATGCAACAGTTGTTTTAGCTAAAGGAACAGGAAAAGGATTGGCAGTAACGGTTGATTGTAACAGTAAATATGTATTTGCCGATCCATACACCGGCGGTATGATTGCTGTAGCTGAAGCAGCCAGAAATATTGTATGCAGTGGTGGCGAACCCATTGGTGTAACCAACTGTCTCAATTTTGGTAATCCATACGATCCGGAAGTATATTACCAGTTTGTAAAAGCAGTTACCGGTATGGGTGATGCCTGCCGCAAATTCAATACACCTGTAACAGGAGGTAATGTAAGTTTCTATAACCAGAACCCCGACGGACCTGTATACCCCACACCCACCATTGGTATGGTAGGTATTGTGGATGATGTGGACGCCCGTATGACACTCGACTTTAAAAATGAAGGAGATATTATCATCCTCATCGGCACACCGCAAAATGATATTGGTTCTTCAGAATACCTGCATAAATTAAAAAAGGTAGAATTTTCTCCTGCACCATATTTCAATATCGATGAAGAGTACAATGTACAGCAACTGGTGGCTTCATTGATTAAAAATAAACAGGTAGTGAGTGCACATGATATCAGTGAAGGAGGTTTGGCCATCAATCTCCTTGAAAGCGGGTTTAATCGTGGTTTGGGTTTTGCTGTTGACGCCATAACAGATCTGCGTAACGATGCATTCTGGTTTGGTGAGGCGCAAAGCAGGGTAGTGGTTTCCTGTACAAAAGAAAATGCAACGGCTGTTACAGAAGCTGCCAAAGCCGCCGGTATAACTGCAACTACTCTGGGTACAGTAACAGGTGGTACTGTTCAGGTTAACGCAGTATCATGGGGAACCATTGATGGCTGGAAAAATCTGTATGATACTGCCATCGAAAAACTGATTAACCAGTAGCATGTCTGAAAATGCTTCCTATATCATTGTTACAGGTGCCGCAGGTTTTATTGGTTCCTGTATGGTAGAACACCTGAATGCGCTGGAGTACCGCAACCTTATATTGGTAGATGATTTTGGTGTTGAAGCAAAAAGAAAAAACTGGGAGCAGAAAGGATATGCACATCTTGTAGAACGATATAATTTATTCGACTGGTTAACACTACATGAACCTGCTATAGCGTGTTGCATTCACTTAGGTGCAAGAACAGATACCACAGAGTTCGATTATTCCATTCACGAGGAATTGAATGTTGAATATTCGAAATCTGTCTGGAAATACTGTACTGAAAAACAGGTGCCACTTATTTATGCATCTTCAGCAGCCACTTATGGTGGGGGAGAACTTGGATATAATGATGACCATTTAGTGATAGAAAAGCTTCAACCACTAAATCCTTATGGTA
>DPWF01000296.1 GCA_003526435.1 Chitinophagaceae bacterium
GGCACCCGATCTTGGCACCGACAAAGTGATGTTATACCAGTTTAATCCTTTACTCAAGAAACCACTCAAACCTGCTGCCATGCCTTTTGCAGCTTCGGCTCCGGGTAGTGGACCAAGACATCTTGACTTTCATCCCAATCAGCATTTTGTTTATGTGCCGGAAGAGTTGACAGGTACCATCAAAGCCTACCGGTACAACAATGGGTTCCTGACGGGTATTCAAACCATTGCCACACATCCCGCCGACTATACAGGTCAACCAGGCAGTGCGGATATACATGTGTCGCCCGACGGAAAGTTTTTATATGCTTCCAATCGTGGCGATGAAAATAACCTGGCTATTTTTTCCATTGATCAAAATACAGGGAAACTTACTGCCAAAGGTTACCAGCCAGTTCCGGGTGCAGGGCCAAGAAATTTTATCATTGCACCTAATGGCAACTTTCTACTGGTGGCCAATCAGAAGACCAGTAATATTGTGATCTACCGTGTAAACAAGGAAACGGGTTTGTTACAACAAATGCTCAGGCAGGTGGAAGTACCCAATCCTGTTTGTCTGAAACTGATCGCCGCGCAACAATAAACTGCTTAATACTTCTATATGCAAAACTGGAAAATAAAAACATCTCTGTTCCTTAATTATTTTGTATTTGCCATACTGCTCAACAGTGTAGGAACAGTGATACTTCAGGTACAACAGAATTTTGGTGTAACCGAAGGCGCAGCTTCTGTGCTGGAAGCTTTCAAGGATCTGAGTATCGCCATTGTTTCTTTCCTGGTTTCTTCCTATATCGTGCGTATTGGTTATAAAAATGCAATGCTCATTGCGCTGGGTTTCATCAGCATCATCTGTTTTATCATGCCATTTACAGCCAGCTTTTTTACAACCAAACTATTGTTTGCCGCAGTGGGCTCATCTTTTGCCTTGATCAAAATGTCTGTTTACAGCACCATTGGCCTGGTGACCAAAAATGAGAAAGAACATATCAGCCTGATGAATTTTATTGAATCTTTTTTTATGGTGGGTATCCTCACAGGGTATTTCATCTTTAGTTATTTTGTTGATGACAGCAATCCACAATCTACCGCCTGGCTGAAAGTGTATTATGTATTGGGCGGTATTTCACTACTTGCTTTTTTACTACTGTGGTCGGCTTCATTGGATGAATCTTCCATACAGGCAAAAGAACAGAGGTCTATGCTTGCTGAGTTTACAGATATGTTTAAACTCATGGTAAAACCCATTGTTCTGGTGTTTGTACTCTGTGCCTTTTTTTATGTGTTGATTGAGCAGAGCATCATGAGCTGGCTTCCCACATTCAATAATAAAGTGTTGCTCTTACCTGCAGCTTTAAGCATACAGATGGCCAGTATCCTGGCAGGATCTACTGCACTTGGCCGTTTTTTCGCCGGACTGGTTCTTAAAAAATTAAACTGGCTCGTGGTACTGGTTTCATGTCTTATACTGGCAGCCATATTGGTACTGGTTGCCATACCACTGGCTGAAAAAACAACCGGGCAACCTATTACAGGCTGGAGCACGGCACCTATTGCCGCCTTTGTTTTTCCCATGATCGGTTTGTTACTGGCTCCCATTTATCCTGCAGTGAACTCCGTTATTTTAAGCACACTGCCGGTTAAACAGCACGGATTGATGTCGGGGCTGATCATTATTTTTTCTGCCCTTGGCGGAACCACCGGTTCCATCATCACCGGAAATATTTTTGAACATTATGATGGCAAACAGGCTTTTTATTTTTCACTGATACCAATGGCCATTCTCGTTATTTGCTTATTAATTTTTAACAGGCTTCAACAAAAAACAAAAAAAGCAAAAGAGGGTTAACATGAATACCCAATATTTTCAGATCAGTTCATTGTCGCCCCTGTATGAAGATGTGCAGGTTTCAGGTATATTTCCTGATTCCAAATATTTTGTAGACAGTATTCCGAAAGAAAACATAAACAGCATTCTGAAAAAATACAATGAACAAAAAGATGCTCCATCTTTTAACCTGCTCACATTTGTACAACAACATTTTCAATTACCCGAAATAACAGCAGATGAATACTCTTCAGCAAAAAAACCTATCGATATTCATTTAAATGAACTTTGGACTGTTCTGCAAAGAAACCCACAAAAAACTGGTGGTACATTAATTGACTTACCCTTCCCCTATATTGTTCCCGGAGGAAGATTCAGGGAAATATATTACTGGGATAGTTATTTTACTATGTTGGGACTGCAGGTGAGTGGCCGGTTTGACCTGATAGAAAATATGCTGAAAAATTTTACCAGCCTTATTCATACAATCGGACATATACCCAATGGTAACAGAACCTATTATATCAGCAGATCACAGCCTCCTTTCTTCAGTTTGATGGTTGACTTGTTGCATGCTGCCAAAGGCAATACGGTACTTGACGAATACTTGCCGGCACTTGAAAAAGAATATGCTTTCTGGATGGATGGGGCAGACAAAGTTTCGCCCGTCCTTTCAACCTTTCGCAGGGTAGTACGCCTGCCCGATGGTGCTGTATTAAACAGGTATTGGGATGATGACCCATCGCCCCGGCCCGAAGCTTATATTGAAGACTTACATGTGGCCCAGGCGTCTGATAAAGACCCATTGGAAGTGTACAGGCATATCAGGGCCGCCGCCGAATCGGGATGGGATTTCAGCAGCAGGTGGTTTGAAGATGAAAAACACATGCACAGCATACAAACTACAGATCTGGTTCCTGTTGACCTGAATTGTCTGTTACTGCACCTCGAAAAAATGTTGCTGCACTGTTATGTTCATAAAAAAGATAACGACTCGATACAATTATTCACCGAAAGAATGGCCAGTCGTTCTAAAGCTATTCAGCATTACTGCTGGAATGCAGAACAGGGATTTTATTTTGACTATCACATCAAACAGCAAAAAAATACCGATCGTATTACCATGGCTGGCTGCTTTCCATTATTCCTGCATGTTGCTGATGAACAGCAAGCGCGTGCAGTAGCTATGACGATAAGAGAACAACTGCTTTCAGAAGGGGGTGTATTAACAACAACACTTCAAACCGGTCAGCAATGGGATGCACCTAATGGATGGGCACCTTTGCAGTGGATTGCCTATAAAGGACTGAGTAATTACCAGCAACAGGAACTCGCAGGTGAAATCAGAAAGAGATGGATGAACTTAAACGAAACCACCTATGCGGCAACAGGCAAAATGATGGAGAAATACAATGTAAAAGATATACATACCAAAGCCGGTGGTGGTGAATACCCCAACCAGGATGGATTTGGCTGGACCAA
>DPWF01000226.1 GCA_003526435.1 Chitinophagaceae bacterium
TATCACACTCAGAAAATGGATGTTTGGAGACGGCAGTATTCTCGAAGGCAGAGAAATCAGCCCATTAAAAGCATTCAAAGACACAGGTGTTTACAATGTTTGCTTACTCATCAAAACAAAAAATGGTTGTGAAAGTAAAACCTGTATTACGGTTATTGTGCGCGACTCCATCATTCCCCCACCTGCTGTTTGCAAAGCAAAATTTACGGTGCGCATAGAAGGAAAAAAAGTCTTGTTTTTAAGCAATAGTGAGGTAATGAATCATGACAGTATTATCAAATACAGTTGGGTTTTGGGTGATGGTTCAGTGAAAGACACAAAAGTGCATGAGCTTATTTATCAATACCAGAAAGCAGGCAAATACCAGGTCTGCCTCTACACCAAAACCGCCAAAGGCTGCGAGAGTAAATATTGTACAACCATTGAAATTGCAGAGCCGCTAGCCTGTACAGCAATCTATGCTGTTGAAAGAACGGGTACCCGAACATTCCGTTTCAACAGCAGCAAAAGTATTGCATCAAGCGGCGACACCATTCAACAACGCATCTGGGTATTTGGTGATGGCAGCAGCCTGGATGGTAATGAAATCAGTCCCTTAAAAACCTTTAAAGACACCGGCACATATACTGTATGTCTCAAAATAAAATCTACCAAAGGTTGTGAAGCCATGTATTGCAGCAGCATTGTGGTAAAAGACTCAACCATTACCAACCCGCCTTTGAACTGTAAAGCAGTATTCAGTTTTACGCGAAAAGAGCAGGTAATACAATTCAACAGCTTAGGTTCAATGGTACCACAGGGCGACAGTATCATAAGCAGAACCTGGTATTTTGGAGACAGTTCTGCGCCCTTAACAGGAAACAGAAAAGACCCATCTTATCAGTACCAGAAAGCAGGTGTGTACAATGTTTGTCTGGTAATTAAAACAAGTAAAGGATGTGAGAGCAAGTATTGTGTAACAGTTCAGTTTCAGCCGTTTAATAACCAGTGCGCAGCCCGTTTTACTGATGAGCGTCTTGCACAAAAGAAAATCAGGTTCAACAGCAGTAGCTCACTGGCCATGCAGGGCGACAGCATCATAGAACGCAAGTGGAAATTTGGTGACGGCACTGAACTGGGTGGCAATGTGGTGGCCCCTGAAAAAGAATATCGTCAGAAAGGTATTTACACGGTATGCCTGCAAATAAAAACAGCCGCAGGTTGTAAGAGTGACATCTGTAAAGTGTTTGAGATAAAAGACAGTACAGCTAATGACAACATCAGCCAGCGCATCAAAATCATACAGATCAATCCCAATCCTGTTGTATCACGTTTTGTAACCACTATCTGGACCAAAATGGGCATTGAAGTGGAAATCGGTATCTATGATATTTATGGTACCATCAAATGGAAGGCCAAGAAAGGATTACTCACAGGTAATAATTTTATAGAAATACCGGCTGTTGAGTTGAAAACAGGTCCTTATTTCCTGCGGGTAACAAGTGCCATTGGTAACGACAGCAGGTTGTTTTACAAACTATAAACTACATTTTGGCTGAATGCTGTTAGCCACAGATGCACGGATTAACGAATAATGATCTGTGCATCTGTGGCTAACAATTTTCTGATAAACAGTTGTATTCTGACTTCATTTCGGTAATTTCCTGTAATGAAAAAAAGGTTACTTGTTCTCTTGTCTATTGCATCTTCTACTTTACTTGCAGCACATGAGTTCTGGCTGGCTCCTGATAAATACTTTTATACCATTCGCGATATTGCATTGATCCGTTTTCATGTAGGCGAAAAATTTACGGGTGAAAACTGGAGCGGTAACAAAGAAAAAATAAAACAACTCTCCCACTATCTCCCCAATGGCAATATTGCTGATCTGTCTGACCGGTTATCGATGAACAAAGGAGATTCCATCAGGCTACCTTTACAAACCGAAGGCACACATATGGTTGTTTTCAACAGTAACAACTCACATATCGAACTGGAAGCAGACAAGTTCAATGAATACCTGAAAGAAGATGGGCTGCAAACGGCCATTCAGTACCGGCAGAAAAATAATGAGCATAATAAGGCGGGGAAAGAGTATTACCAGCGATCGGTAAAAACCATCATCCAGGTAGGTAATGAAAAATNNAACCAATGCCTGTATTGAACCTACCAATCTTCCATTGGATATTGTTCCATTGGAAAATCCTTATGCTTCACCGGGTATGGCACCGCAGGGCACTCTTCCTATGGTGCGATTCAGGATTTTGTTTAAGGGCAAATCGTTGGCGAACTGGCTGATAAAAACCTGGTACCGCGACGAAAAAGGCAGTATGCAAATGAAGGAATACCAGACCAA
Organism: Chitinophagaceae bacterium; assembly: GCA_003526435.1. Taxonomy (GTDB): domain Bacteria; phylum Bacteroidota; class Bacteroidia; order Chitinophagales; family Chitinophagaceae; genus Sediminibacterium. Next base: position 2,336 of record DPWF01000226.1, read on the forward strand.
TAACCGTGGAATCATCCAGGTAAAAAGATACTCCGGGCCATTTATGATAAGTACTGTTTATATGGAAAGGTTACAGGGAGATCCCAGGGCAGACTGGCAGAGTTACTGGGCCAGTCTTAATTTTGAATATTCTTCCTTTTTCGCTTCCGGGCGATGATATCAGGGTGCCGGATGAACAAACTTTGAATCATTAGCCTGTATCCGTTCATTTTCTCCTATTTTTGCGCCAAATTTCAACATACAAGAATCCATTACC
>DPWF01000254.1 GCA_003526435.1 Chitinophagaceae bacterium
ATCAGCGTGGCATATTTGGCCTCTGTTTGTTCAATACGATCTCCTGGTCCGTAGCTGCTCATAAACCAGAGCAGTAAACTGATCACCATGATTACTTTACCGGCATCGGTAACAAAAATCCTGGCTTTCTCCACCATGGTGATACCCACATTTTTCCAGCGCGGTGCACGATAAATAGGTAATTCAAGAATAAAGAAACTTTTTTCACTGATTTTGATGAACCATTTCATCACATAGCTTACCACCAATGCCATAACTGTTCCGAGTAAATACAATGCCATCATCACCAAACCCTGTAAACTGAGAAAACCGGCATAGTAAGTATCGTCAATTACAAGTGAAATAAGAATAGTGAAAACGGGTAAGCGGGCACTACAACTCATTAAGGGGGTAACCAGTATCGTTAATAATCGCTCTTTCCGGTTTTCAATATTTCTCGCACTCATGATGGCAGGTACAGCACAGGCAAAACCACTCACCATGGGCATTACGCTTTTTCCGTTCAACCCCACTTTGCGCATCAGTCTGTCGCTGAGGAAGCTGATACGGGCCATATAACCTGTGTCTTCCAGTATGGTAATGAGTCCAAACAGGATCATAATCTGCGGTACAAAGACAAGTATGCCACTTAAACCGGCGACCAACCCATTAATAATAAGATCACTCCACCATACTTGTGGTAAATGGGTACTGAGCCAGCTACTGATTGCTGTAAAGCCCCACTCAATACCATCCATCGGGAAAACAGCGAGCCAGAAAATACTCTGGAACAGCAGGAAGAGTACCGATAATAAAATTACATAGCCCCATACGCGATGAAGCAGGAGGTTATCGAGTTTATCGGTAAATAATTTTTTCTCCAATGGTCCCGGCTCCAGTACATTCTGCTGCATGAGTTGCCTGATACGGGTATACCGCTGCATAATTTCTTCAGCCTGGGTTTTGGTAGGATTGAAACTGTGTTCTTTCTCTATCTGTTCAATCTGATCCTGCACAGTATTACTGAGTGGGAAATGTTCATGGTTAATAAGAAAGTGAATAGCAGCATAATCACTCAACTGGTTATCCAGTTCCTGAACAGCGGGAATGGCTTGTGGGGCCAGTTTTTTATTCTCAATAAAATCGCGTGAAATAGTGTTGTTTCCCAATCTCGCTACTTGTGCCAGCACTTTTTTCAGTTCGCTCAACCCTTTGTTCTTGCGTGGATTCACTGCTACAACCGGGATACCCAGATCGGCTTCCAGGCCATTGATGTCTATTTTAATATCCTTTTTGGCAGCGATATCATTCATGGTAAGTGCCATTACCACGGGTATTTTCAGGTCGATGATCTGGCTGCAGAACAGGAGATTTCGTTTGAGGTTACTGGCATCAGCAACAAGTAATACAACATCGGCTTTCAGATCCGAATCGGCACCCATCAATACTTTATAAGCCACCCATTCGTCTGCGCGACGAGGGTATAAACTATAAGTTCCGGGTAAATCGATCAGCTCTGCATGGGTACGGTCATCCAGTGAAATAGTGCCCGTTTTTTTGTCGACAGTAACACCCGGAAAATTGCCCACTTTCTGGTTCAGCCCGGTAAGGCTGTTAAAGAGGGAGCTTTTTCCGCTATTGGGGTTACCTACAAGGGCAATATGGATATTCTTATGACTCAAATGATTAGCTGCAAAAGTAGTGGCAAAGGATAGTGAGTAGTTACGAGATCGGGAACAGAATGGTTATTGGGTAGATTGTTGTGTTCAATAATTCTGCAAACAACTCTCCATAAACTCCCCTTCTCTTTGTTAAAAAACCAAGCGGAAAGACAATTAACTATTTTTCGGACAGCGTTAACAAAGAGAACGGGAGCTTGTATGAAGTTTTGTTGCTGACCTATTGAGCCTGGGTATAAGATAAATAATAAACAATATTTCCTGAACAACTTGTTATACTGCCTGCCTCCAACGTACTTTTGCCTCAGCTAAGTTGATATTATGAAGAAACTATTGTTTTTGTTGTTGCTGGTGCCTGTTCTTTCCTGGTCGCAGAGTAAACGTAAAAAGAGAATTGCCGAAGAAAAAGCTAACGCCGCATTGGTAACCAACCTTAAAACCCATGTAAATTACCTGGCCGATGACCAATTAGAAGGTCGTTTAACGGGCAGTAAAGGAGAAGAGCTGGCAGCACAATACATCATCAAACAATACGAACAACTGGGTATTGCACCAAAAGGTACAAAAGGATATGAANNGAACAGGTATTTGACATCGATGAAGGCAAACAGATTGATGCTGCTACCAGCCTGGTTATTGAAGATAAAACACTGACTATCCGCAAAGATTATTTCCCGATGCCCTATAGTCCGAATAAAAAACTGAAAGGGAAACCGGCTATGATATTGAGTGAAAAAGGCCAGCCCTGGTTTTATGATGTAAAAGAAATACTGGAAGAACAAAAAAACAATCCGCATTTTGATCTTGAAGCTGCTATTAAAAAACAAGTAGAAACAGTGGTTGCAAAAGGAGCAACAGCTTTATTTGTGTACAATAGCTCTGCTCTTACCGACAATATTCAGTTTAATAAAAATGATCGTTCTGCATTACTGCCTGTTCCGGTTATTTATATTACCAAAGAGGGATGGAAAAAATATTTCTCCGATGAAGAAGCCAGTATGGATATTTCCCTGAATGTATCACTATCTGAAAAGAAAAGAAAAGGCAGAAACATCATTGCCTTTATTGATAACAAGGCAGCTAATACTGTTATCATTGGGGCACATTACGACCACTTGGGTTATGGGGAAGATAAAACTGCATTGGATACTTTTCATGCCATACACAACGGGGCCGATGACAATGCCAGCGGAACAGCAGCTTTGCTTGAACTGGCACGTTTGCTGAAAGAAAAATCACCGGTCAATAATAATTACCTTCTCATGCATTTCTCAGGTGAGGAGCTGGGTTTATT
>DPWF01000246.1 GCA_003526435.1 Chitinophagaceae bacterium
AACCCCCTCGAATTCGAGGGGGTTAATCGGGAAATGGATAACGAATAAAACACGTGAGCATATTTTGGAACATGAGAAATCATCAATAACCTAATTTTAAATTACCCTGGATTCGGAGTAATTTAAAAAATACTGGCACCAACAGGTATATCATGCCTGCCGGACTTAGTAAGCCGCATTTTTTATCCTGATGATTTTTCCATCTACCTCATCTGTAAGTATATACAATTTGCCCGCCGGACTTTGTGCCACTTTGCGTATGCGAACCCTGCTATCTGTAAATAGTTCTTCTGCTGTTTTTATGGTCTCTCCTTCTATTACCATGCGCCATAAGCTGCCTCTTGACAATCCACCTACCAAGAGGTTATGGTTCCATGCGGTAAATTCCTGACCTGTATAAAAATGTAAGCCTGTGGGTGCAACAGTTTGTAACCAGTACCATACCGGGTCTGTATACGTATTGCCGGCAATAGGTTGAGGAGCAAATTCAACATAACGGTATTTGCCCGTTGTTTTCATGGGCCAGCCATAATTGGCGCCTGCTTTTAGTACATTCAATTCATCGCCCTGGTGGGTACCATGTTCTGTGAACCATATTTTTCCGGTGAGGTTATCTACTGTCGTACCCTGTGCTNNCCCTTATTCCTGTTGCGTATAAACCAGGCGTTGCATTTTTTCCGAAATCGGGATTATCTGACGGAATGGTTCCATCGGGATTGATGCGGTATATTTTGCCTCTCCTGTCTTGCATAGCCTGAGCAATGGGAACAGGCGGCTGGTCTTTTTCGGTAAACAATGGNNGTAAAATACAATTTACCATCCTTGCCAAATACCATACCAGCACCATAATGAAAACGTTCCTGTGTATAAGGTTCCGCTACAAAAAGTGTTTTTATCTGCTGCAAAGAATTGTTCTCCAGTGTGGCCCTGATTATTTTGGTAGTCAACAACTTCCCCTTCTGTGCCGCATACGACAGGTAGATGTGTTGATTGATCGCAAAATGAGGATCAAGTAATACCTCAAATTTTCCGGTGTTATCGCCAAAACCAGTAATACTGTCTGCCATATCGGTTGGAAACCCTTCAATCCTGATTTTTTCTTTCTTCAGCAGGTCCACTTTCAGCAGTTCCCCTTCTTTTTCTGAAACCAACGCTTCATTTTCAGTGATGAATGCAATGCTCCACGGACGTTTCAAACCCTGCATAACTGTTTCTTTTTCGGGTTGAATGATGTTTACATTCACAACTTTATGTGGCACACGTGTTGATACCTTATCGGCAATTACCCAACCTTCTGTGGTTTTCATGAGGTTGAAATAGTCGGTAAACAAGTCCCGTTCTGTGCTGATCTCCACTTTTGCACTACCCATATTATTGGTGATGTCTATGGAAACAATACGTGTGCTCAGATTTTTCGGACGTTCGTGTGGTTTAAACAGGCTGAGATAATGGTTCCTGGAATATTCGACAAACTTTCCATCATTGTAATTCTTTAAACGGCAGGATGTATGCATGGCTTTACCCAATTGTGTAGTATCGCCCGTGGCCCAGCCATCGAAATACAACTGTATCATTGTTTCAATTAATTGTCTTTCAGTGGAAACTTGTTGCGCAAATACAGGCATCAGCCCAACAGATACGCCAATCAGCAGGATCAGTTTTTTCATTTACAAAAGCATTTTTGTTGTTTTAACGAAACCATTTTCGTCTGAACACAAAAATCTATTGTCCTTTCAAAATGAAGGTTTTATAAACAGGATTCAGTAGTCCGGTTTTATAAATCCGGACTATTTTGCTGCTGATACACACTGGGGGTAACCCCCTTGATCTTCTTAAAGCTGGCAAAAAAGGTTGATCGTGAATTGAAACCCACTTCATCACCTATGGCTTCAATGGTTAGATTGTTTTGCCCCGATAGCATATTACAGGCTTCTTTGATCCTGTATTCATTTACAAAGAGGGTAAAATTCTTCTGTTTATTATTATTCAATAGCTGCGACAACTGGTGACCTGAAACATTCAACTCTCCGGCTAGTTCATGAATCTTCAGATTGGGATTTTTGAAAAGTTCCTTTTCTTTCATCACCCTTTCCAGACGACTGATGATGAGTTGTACCTCATCCGGGTCGAGTTTTTTATCGGTATATTTTTGTGCAGTTAAAGAAAACAGGTCGCTCGTTTTTTTGCGGTAGAGTAATGTAAATACAATCAGGTAGATGACGAGCGAAAACCAGAGTGCCCCATTGATATAACTTCCCCTGCTGATGTTCAGGTAGGCCCATACATACGATACGAACAGAATGGTTACAGCTATGCAAATAACCAGTATCCATTTTTCAAAAGGCTTTACAGGTAATTTGCCCGTTATTTTTTTCAGCAGCGGAATCAATAAAAAGATGGAGAGCGCTACATACACACCCCATTGCAGGTAAATAACAGGTATAAAGTATTGCCCCCACAGCACAGGATAATGTTGATACGGATAGATAATACCTACCACTACCACCAGGATGAACCAAAGCACTAGTTGCCTAAACCATGATCCGGGTAATTTCCTCACCTGATTCATTTCGGCTTTAATAAAGAAATACAGGAATGGGCCAATAAAAAAACAGGCGGTCAGCCCTACCTGCAGATAGGTTTTAGGTAACCCATAATCAAAAAAATAAGCCACAGATTTACCGATCCGGATACTGAGTACCAACAATAACGCCCCAAGCAGGTAACCCGACAAATGTTTTTTTGAGGTGAAGAAAAAAAAGTAGACACTCAATACAAGCCCATTAAATGCGCCGAGGCAACTAAAAAAGAACAGTACTTTATCACCAAAACTCATGCAGGTTTTATTTTACTTAGTTGTTGGTCAACAAACAACAACGGCTGGTGGATCATGTATGCAATTTAGGAAAATGTATTGTTTTATTTATGGTATCGGGATATGACTCTCCATTTTACACATAAGCATGCCAGCCATTTATTGATCATCACACATAGCTTCCTTTATTATTCTGTGCTGGTTTACAAGTTCAGCATTAAATGCCACCATCAATCCTATTTACCGGGCTTTACTCTTATCCATTCTTTAACATCCCCGTAAAAATTAATGCCTACCTTTGTAAAATCATGTTTGCTAAACAACAAATAACATATTTGAAACGTACCCAACCCTCTGTTGGAAACAATATTGTTGTTCATAGCCTGCATCCCAATCATTTTCACTGCTTTTGTTATAAGCTTTACTTCCTCTCCAGCTTCAAGGATTTTAATACCATCGCCCCGGCCCACTAAACTCGCATAGCGCTTAGGTCCGGGGTAATACTACTTCGGTATTTCCTTTTTTCTTCAAAGTATTTTCTATGTTACGAAATCTTCAAAAGGTTTCGGCAAAAGGCATGATTCTTTGGACCCTGATTGGTCTGAATATACTGGTCTTAGCCGCAATCATATTAACAGGTAATAACTGGTTATTTGCTGTATTGTCAATAACCCTTTTTACAATACTGCTGGCCATTCAAAATATTCGTTATAGCAAACACACGATCCTTCGAAATTTCCCGGTATTGGGCTATTTCCGTTATCTGCTGGAGTCTATACGTCCGGAGATACGCCAGTATTTTGGTGAATCGGACCTGGATGGACGTCCCTTTAACAGAAGACAGCGTTCTATTGTATATCAAAGGGCAAAAAACGAAAGACAAACCGTGCCTTTTGGTATGCAGGAAAGCCCCGACAAACCTGGACATGAATGGGTGGCTCATTCTACCTTTCCGGTTCATCTTAAGCATAAGCATTTAAGAACGCAAATTGGCAACAAACAATGTCGCCAGCCATACGATGCCAGTATCCTGAATATTGGTGCGATGAGTTATGGCGCACTCAGTAAAACAGCCATCAGTGCTTTGAATCAAGGTGCCGCATTAGAAAATTTTGCACACAATACAGGAGAAGGGGGCATCAGCGATTACCATATGCACGGCGGAGATCTGATATGGCAGATAGGTACCGGTTATTTTGGTTGCAGAGATGCTAATGGTAATTTCTTTCCCGAATTATTTCACATCAATGCTACCCGGAAACAGGAAAAGATGATAGAGTTAAAACTCTCTCAGGGTGCCAAGCCCGGACATGGTGGCATACTGCCAGGTGAGAAAAACACACCTGAAATTGCCGCTATCAGGAATGTTGAGCCTTATACTACGGTGTATTCTCCTCCTGCCCATTCTGCATTTACCAATCCTGTAGAATTAATACAATTCATCGGATTGCTGAAAGAACTGTCAGAAGGCAAACCCGTAGGTTTTAAAATATGCATTGGTGACAAACAGGAATTCATAGATATCTGTAATGCCATTGTTGTAACGCAAATCATTCCAGACTTTATCACCATTGATGGTTCTGAAGGAGGTACCGGTGCCGCACCATTGGAGTTTACCGATCATATAGGCATGCCATTGTACGATGCTTTGTCTTTTGTAACACAAACACTTGAAACCTTCCACCTGAAAAAAGATATCAGCATCATTGCAGCAGGCCGTATTATTACTGCTTTCGATATACTGAAAGTAATTGCCTTAGG
>DPWF01000063.1:0-137 GCA_003526435.1 Chitinophagaceae bacterium
GAAGGTGATGAATTGCTGGAAGCACGTATGACCGATGGTAAATCGGAAATCATGCTGGCAGTGAAGAGTGGAAGGGCCATTCGTTTTGAAGAAGAAAAAGTACGTTCAACAGGTCGCGGAGCCATTGGTGTGGCAGG
>DPWF01000063.1:180-3032 GCA_003526435.1 Chitinophagaceae bacterium
GAGAAAGATGAAGTAATTGGCATGATCTGTGTAAATAAGGAAGATACCAGCAGAACCATACTGGTGGTCAGTGAAAAAGGATTTGGCAAGAGAACTGCCATTGATGAATACCGTATCACCAACAGAGGTGGTAAAGGAGTAAAAACCATCAATGTTACCGATAAAACAGGAAGTTTAGTCGGCATTCTCTATGTTACTGAGAAAGAAGACCTTATCATTACATGCAAATCAGGTATTACCATCCGTACAGGTATCAGCGATATCCGCGAAGCGGGTAGGGCCACCCAGGGTGTGAAACTGATCCGGATCGATGAGGGTGATGAAATTGCAGCCATTTCTCAGATTGAAGAAGATGATGAGGAATTGACGACTGATATTGAATCAACCCCTGAAAACACAGATACACCGGGTGAACAAACACCAGGTGAACCCGAAACAAATTCAAACGAAAACCAAGAATAAAAACCTCCCGTTATGAAGAAGCTTTTATTGCTTTCCATGTTTGCCATGTCGCTGCAGCTTGTTACTGCGCAGGATTATAAAAAAGTAAACAATGCTGTTTTACTGGGCAGAATAGAAGACGCAAAGACTGAAATCGATAAAATGGCAACTGACCCTAAGGCCCAGGCAAAAGCCGAAACCTATATGTGGAAAGGAAAGATTTATGCTGCCATTTTTAAGAATCAGCAACTGAATGCTAAATATCCCAATGCTGAGGCAGAAGCTGAAGCTGCACTCAGGAAATATGAAGAATTGGATCCTACTTTCGCAGTTGCAAAAGAAAAAGACGGGATTGCCTCTTATTTCGACATGTATTCATCTTATATCAATCAGGGTACAGCCCGTTTTCATGCGAAAGACTGGGCAAATGCAGGTCAGTCATTTGTAAATGGTATAAAGTATATCGACCAGATTATTAACAACAAATGGACCAGTAATAATATTGCTATGGATACAACGTCCATTCTCTATGCTGCCATCTGTTTCCAGAACGCCAAACAACTGGAAAATGCATCTGTGTACTATAAAAGAATAGCCGATAACAAGGTAAACGATACCAATTATGTAGATGTTTACCGCTTCCTGGTTGATTATTATACACGTGGTAAAAAAGATGAGAGTCAATTCTATAAATACCTGACCATTGCGAAAGAAGTATTCCCTGTTCACAATGAAGAATGGGAAAGCTATGAACTGGATTTCATTGATACATATGACCTGAAAGCCAAAACAGATTTATATGCGAAAGAAGAAGCAGCCGGCACCCTCACTGAAAACAAATACATCCAGTACGGAAGTGCTTTTGCCAACGCTAAAATGAAAGACGACCTGGATAGCGCAACCGCTGCCATGTACAACAACAAAGCTGTTGAAGCTTTCAAAAAAGCATTTGCTAAAAATGATAAAAATGCCATTGCAGCCTTTAATAGTGGTGTTATTTACTATAACAATTTTGGTGAACTCGACGATAAAGTAAGAGACAATATCAGAACCGTACAACGTATCAATGCAGAGAAACCAGTGGAGAAAGACCCTAAAAAGAAAGCCGCTGCAGATGCAAAAGTGAAAGCTGAAACAGAGCCTTACCTGAAAGCCAATATTGCATTGGAGGCCCCCATTACACAGCAGGTAGACCAGGCCATTGAATGGCTGGAGAAAGCGTATACCATATTGAAAGACAAAGCCACAAGAACCAATAATGAGAAAAGTGTGATCAATAAATCTGTTGATTGGCTGGCGAACCTCTACAGCTATAAGCGCGATAAAGTAAGAGGTAAAGACAATGCCGCTTTTGATAAATTTGAAGCCAAGTTTAAAGAATTTGATGCCCTGCATAGCAAATTCTAATAACACATACCATTTTCGAAAAAGCTCCGTTGATTAAACGGAGCTTTTTTATTGCTGTAAACAATCAGTACATTTATAGAAGCTATTTTGCCTGCACTCTCACATTTTATTTATGATATCCAAATTACAGCCGCTAACCACCATCATCAGCGTTATTATGCTGCTGGGTTCTTGTAAAGGATCGGATGATACAAATACTGAAACCCCTCTCACCGGAACCCCCAAACTCAAAACAACAGTATTGGTGAACAACCACGAAATTATTTGGGGGATGGATTTTCTTCCCAACGGCGATCTCTTGTTTACAGAAAAACGAGGACGTATTTACCGTTATACAACCGGGGGTGCTACAGAAGAGTTAACAGGGGTGCCTGCAGGTATTAATACCAATGGACAAGGCGGGTTACTTGATATAAAAGTGCATCCTTCATACAACACAAATGGATGGGTGTACATATCATATGCTTTTAATAACCCGGGTGGTGGAAGCCTGCTTCGTTTAACCAGGTTTAAGCTGAATGGCAATGCCATTACCAATGCCGAAAACATTTTCACCAGTAAAACCGCAAATACCTGGTATGGACATTATGGAAGTAGAATTGTATTCGATAATGCCGGAATGTTATACCTGAGTATAGGAGAAGGAGGTTCAACCAGCTATGGTGGTGCCAGCAGTGGTAACCAGAATGCGCAGGATACCAAAAGCGATTGGGGTAAAGTGCATCGTATGACAGATGATGGTAAAGTACCGGCAGATAACCCTGTCTTACCCGGCAATACAAGCGCTACAACTGTATATTCATACGGTCACCGCAATCCACAGGGAATGATCTTCGATCCGGTCAACAACCGCATCTGGGAAAATGAACATGGCCCCATGGGTGGTGATGAAATTAACCTGGTGGAAAAGGGCAGGAACTATGGATGGCCATTGGTTTGTTATGGCAAAAATTACGATGGCGTAGCTGTATCGGCAAGTCCAACGGCACCCGGTATTACCAATC
>DPWF01000063.1:3067-4699 GCA_003526435.1 Chitinophagaceae bacterium
TATTGCACCTTCTGGTCTTGCCGTTATCACCAGTAATAATTTCAAATCATGGAAAGGAAGCCTGCTGACCGGTTCATTAAAATTCAATCATGTAAGCAGGGTAGTGGTACAGGGAGATAAAATTGTGGATGAGGAAAAAATACTTGAAGGCATAGGACGCGTACGTAATGTAAAACAAGGCCCCGACGGGAATATATATGTGTCTGTTGAAGGACCGGGAAGGATTATTAAGGTTACAGGGGAATAGGAGGAATGTATGATGTTGGAAGTCTGATTTGTTTTTATATCAGACATCCAACATCATACATTATTTCTTCCGGTATTTAAGTGTAACCTCCGCCACTCCCTGCTGACGCATGTTTATTTTCTTAGCGGCTTTTTCGCTCAGGTCGATGATACGGCCTCTAACAAAAGGGCCGCGATCGTTGATACGCACTTTCACCGTTTGTCCGTTGCTCAGGTTCTTCACTTTTACTACCGTACCGAAGGGTAATGTTTTATGCGCCGCGGTTAGTTTATTTTTATTGAAAGTTTCTCCGTTGGCGGTTTTTCTACCATGATAGCCATCACCGGCACCATAGAAAGAAGCCATACCCGATTCTGTAATCTTCCTCGAACAACCCGTTAGCGTAAACACTATAGCTATTACTAGCCATACATTGATCGTTACACACCATCTGCTGTTATTCAAACGGAAGGAATTTTTCATACTGTATTTCTTTCAAAACGGGAGGATGGGTATTTAAAGTATGTCCGNNGCGTTCAATACTTTTTCATATTTCGATAAATAGGCGCGCATCATACCATTAGCAGAAAAATGTGCCAGCGCATAGTCGTGACAATGTTTAGCCTTATAGGAACCGATATTTGAGAGGGCTTCTACCAGTTCAGCGGATTTAGCCGACAAAAAACCTGTTTCCGCACTTACAATTTCCGGGAGTGAGCCATAGGGCGTACCAAAAACAGGGCAACCAAAATAAAGACTTTCAATCAATGCCAGTCCGAAAGGTTCATGCCAGCGAACCGGAAACAAAAGTCCCTTCGAGCCGCGTAGTATTTCATTTTTTTCTTCACCACCCTTCATTCCATGAAAATGAACATGACGATCAAAGGTAAGGCGGATTCCCTGGTTGAAATTAAACCGGTGGCCTCCGATTACATGCAGTGGCAGCCCTGCTTTTCCTGATACATCGATGGCGCCTCTTACATTCTTGACGCGCCATGCAGCATCGCCAAGAAAATGAATATAGGATCGGGGGCGGGAGAGGGCGGGGTCACCATAATCATCAGGATCAATTCCATTGTGCACAAAAGAATCGGAACAAAAACGTGCTGCATGATTTTTGGAAACGAATACCGTGTTAACAGGCAAAGGAACCTGTTCATTAAGATTACCATGCATGGTAACAAGATGGGGAAGAAGCGGCTCCTCATTCACCCCATGATTCAGGTGAATAAAATCGATCCCCTTATTGGCAGGTACCTGTTGGTTAAAAGGCAGAGTTGGGTTGTAGGGATATACATCAGCAAAAGGACAACTGGAGCCTGCGGCTACAAGATATGAAACCCGATGACCCGCTTTTACCAATGCCTTACCCAGCCACCAGATCACTCTTTCTGTGCCTCCGTATA
>DPWF01000063.1:4705-5598 GCA_003526435.1 Chitinophagaceae bacterium
CGGGAATCGGGGTGTTATTAACGATCAAAACATGCATACAAAATCGAAAATAAGCATAAGACTGTATACAGGAATATCAAAACTTCAGGCACTTCTTAAAGACCTGATAAATAAGGTTTCATAACCTTTCTCTAACTTATGCGAAATATGATTGTATAAAAGAATACCAGACAGCACCTGAATATTGAATCATGCATCATAAAAATCTGTATAAATAGTTGTAAGAAATTGAAGCAGCCAAATACATATGTATATATAATATACTTATTTTTAAATATGACATATCAGCCAGGATCACATTTGATAGCCAGCTTACAAACAGAAGATGTAATGAAAATCGCTGAATATACTGCATTTAAAAACTGGTTACATGACCGGATTCATGATTATAACCTTACAAAACTGGGAGAAGTATGGCATAATTTCTCTCCCGGAGGTTTTACGGGTGTGGTTTGTTTATCTGAAAGTCATCTTTCTATTCATACCTGGCCAGAACATTTATTGATTAATCTGGATATTTATCTGAGTAACTATGAAAGACGTAATGACAATACTGTCAATGCTTTATTTCAGGAAATCAGTCATTTTTTTAACGGACAAACCGTTCAGGTACAAACCATCGTTCGCTGACTATGGAAAAAACGATTTGTCCATCCTGCCAAACAACCATTGAACTGCTTCATCCTGACATCAATTTGCTGCATTGCAGCAATTGTTATAAAGTGATGGAACGGACCATACATGGCGAATGGAAAAATAATAATTCGGTTATCATTTATCCTAAAAACAATCAGATACAACCTGGCACCAAAGGCAACTGGCAAAATAGAACCTTTACAGTAACCGGACGTACGCTTGTTTATCTCAAAGAATCTGTTTTTAATTACTGGACC
>DPWF01000063.1:5616-9489 GCA_003526435.1 Chitinophagaceae bacterium
TTTAGTGACCATAGTATCGGACTATTATTGGAAGGGTATGGGCTGTACTTTGTAATAGCTGATCTGTCAAATCATAATAGTCATTATGGTTTTGAAAAGATGGAGACTGTAGCCATCGGCACTAAAATAATCCATGAACAGACAAGTTTTCTGGTTGTTCAGAACCAGCAATGCATAAAAATAGAACTGGAAGGTCAGACCTTTTTACCTGTATTGAAAACACCTTTTCTTGTATCAGAGCTTAACAGCTCTTTGGGTGAAACTTTACTATGCTTATCTGTTGATAAAAACCTGCAGTATGTATATCCGATAGTAACAGCAACAGAAAAAGAATTACAACTTTCTTTCTTACGTACGGTTGATGAAGAGCCTTATTTATTTAATTGTAAGCATTGTGATACACAGGTTAAAGTGTACCATTATCCTTATACGCAAAGTGTGGTATGTGATCAGTGTGGTTCTGCTTATTTTATGAAATATAGTGGGTTTGAATTGGTAAATACCCATTTTGATACAAGGAAAAAACGAAGGTCTTCATTTGTGCCCGGCAGTGTTGGAACTATCAATGAAATACGATATACCGTCAGGGGCTTTGTTGAGAAAAAAGAATTGAACATATATCAATCAAAATGGCGGGAATTTTACCTTGAGAGCGAGAAGCAGGGCTATGCAATACTGAGCGAATACGACGGTCACTGGATCTTTATACAGGAAATACCAGACCAACCGACGATTACTGATCCTGGTATTTACACAGTATTACACAAGGATCGCCTCTACGAGAAATACAACCGTTACAGATATAATATTGTACATGCTGAAGGTTGTTTTCCATATAATATTTTCAATAATAGTGAGACCGAATGTTATGAATATATAGCACCTCCTTTTTTGCTCATTTATGAAAGTGATCCGGATAACGGTATACGTTGGTATCAGGGAGAATATATTAATGGGAAGGCACTGGAAAAGAGTTTTACACCGACCCCGCAATTACCTTATAAAAAAGGGGTGGGAGCGGTTTCACCAACATTTACAGATGGCCTTACGAAAGGTGGTCTTTTTTTGGCCACACTGATTTCATTTCTGCTGATACTTATCATTCACATACTGATCGGGCAATCAAAAAAAAATCAGGAAATATTACCTGTAACCAACTACAGGTTTACCGATAGTGTAAATGAGATGACCCTTTCGCCAATGTCGTTTACATTAGATAAGTCTTCGGCCAATCTGGCTTTTCAGATCAGTGCACCTGTTTCAAACAGTTGGTTTTCAATCAATGCTGAATTGGTTAACAGGGATAATGGGAAAGTATACAATTTTGAACAGGGAGTAGAATACTATTATGGAGTATCGGATGGAGAATCATGGTCGGAAGGAAGTACTACAGAAACCTATCATCTGAATAAAATTCCTGCCGGCAGATATGTGCTGGAAATGAAAGCCATCCGTGAGAAACAGCCATGGAATGCATTATCCGATTTCGATATACAGATTGTATATGATGTAGATGAAGATGCCAACCTGTGGTGGGCGCTGGGATTATTGGCCTTATGGCCGGTAGTGTGCTTTTTTATGATAGACTACAACAAACAGAGACGATGGGAGAACAGCCCATTTTCTTCATACACAAACAATGAATAAACAACAGGCATGGAAAAAATAAATCCATTTAATACCGCTTCAGTTTTTTATCCGTACAGATGGTTTATGATGATAAGCCTTTGTATCGCTCTATTTATGTCGTTTCATGATCTTACCGGGAGAAGAATTTTTCAGACATCCAATCAGCAACAATGGGTCAATAGTGGCCCTGGTTTTCATAAATAACAAATACTATTATGACACAACCAATTATCAATTCAATCATTTATTCCTTTTTGGGTATTGCTATTCTATTGGTAGCTTTTATTTTGTTTGAAGTATTAACACCCAAACACAATCTGAGGAAAGAAATCATCGAAAACAAGAACCTGGCACTCGCAGTAGTTGCCGGAGCCTTTATGTTATCGGTAGCTATAATTATTGCATCAGCAATACACTGATATGCAGAAAGAAAGCAGGTCTCAGTTAATTTTATTACTGGCCGTATTTGTCATCGCCACATGTGGTCTTATTTATGAACTGGTGGCAGGTACACTGGCAAGCTATCTTCTGGGCGACAGTGTAACCCAATTCAGTACCATCATAGGAGTGTACCTGTTTTCTATGGGCATAGGATCATACTTATCCCGCTACTTTGAAGAACCCTTACTGGTCTGGTTCATCCGGATAGAATTACTGGTGGGTTTTATTGGTGGGTTTAGTGCGCCAATATTATTAACTGTATTTCCATTCGCCGCATCTTTCAGGATCATACTTTATGCTATTGTAGCCGTTACAGGTATTTTGGTGGGTATTGAGATCCCATTACTCATGCGCATACTGAAGGATAAAGTTGCTTTTAAGGATCTGGTAAGTAAAATATTCACTTTCGATTATATAGGCGCTTTACTGGCGTCTCTCATATTTCCGCTAGTACTGGTACCATACCTGGGATTGATGCGAACATCTCTTTTCTTTGGTATGCTGAATATCGGGGTAGGCTGGTACCTAACCGTTTTTTTTCAGGAAATAGTTAAAAAAGCAAGGTTACTCAGGCTCATGGCTATCCTTGTGCTGGTACTCGAATTGATTGTATTTGTATTTGCAGAAAGAATCATGGCATGGAGTGAAACCGTATCATACAGCGATCATGTTATTTATACAAAATCTACGCCCTATCAGCGTATTACCATCACCAGGAACAAACGGGAAATGCGGCTCTTCCTGAATGGTAACCTACAGTTCAGTTCTGCCGATGAATACAGGTATCATGAGGCCCTGGTGCACCCTGCATTATCGTCAATAGCAACACCGCGCCGAATACTGGTGCTGGGTGGAGGCGATGGTCTGGCCGTAAGGGAAATAGTAAAATATCCATCTGTTGAAAAAATTATACTGGTTGACCTTGATCCTGCGATGACGAAATTATTCAGTAACCAGGAAGTACTCAAGAGTCTGAATAAAAATGCACTTAACAATTCCAAACTCACCATTTATAATACAGATGCATTCACCTGGCTCATGAAAAATGAGCAGCAATTTGATGTTGTGATCATAGATTTTCCCGATCCTTCCAATTTTTCAATAGGTAAACTATACAGCACTAATTTTTATCACTATCTCAAAAAGGCATTGCTGCCTGATGGCATTGCAGTAATACAAAGCACCTCCCCATACGTAGCACCGAAAAGTTTCTGGTGTATAGATACCACACTCCGGTATAGTGGATTTTATACCATCCCGTATCATAACTATGTTCCATCTTTTGGGGAATGGGGCTATATTATGGCTAGGTTATCGGAAAAGAAACCTGCATTTCAATTCCTGCCACCAGGCTTACGTTTTATAAATACGGCCACTATTCAGCAAATGTTAGGTTTTCCTGACGACATGAAAACAAGGGAACTATTGTCACCCAATAAACTCAATAACCAGACGCTTGTACATTATTTTGAAGAAGAGTGGGGGCGATATACAGATTAATATGCATCGAAAAGACTTTATAGGCCAATTGCTGTGTGTAACAGGTATCGGTGTATTGATACATGCCTGTAAGCACCAGATAAAGAAATGGCAAATACAAATAAACGGATCCAACGCAGCTTTAGGGCATCGCCTCCGTGACGGTGCTGTAATACCCGAACCCGTAGAAACCGTATACGATGATGTAGTAATTGTTGGTGCAGGTATCAGTGGCTTATCGGCAGCAAGGTATTTATCTGAACACGGGATTACAAAAATCCGTTTGCTGGAACTTGAAAAAGAAATTGGTGGAAATGCAAAAAG
>DPWF01000063.1:9548-13028 GCA_003526435.1 Chitinophagaceae bacterium
CCCATACCCAATAATAACCTTACCGAATACCTTTCCTTTCTGGAAGATGTTGGCGTAATCACCGGATATAATGATGAAGGGCTACCTGTTTACAATGAACATTATCTCTGTTTTGATCCGGAAGAAAGGTTGTTTATCAACGGTAGCTGGCAGGAGGGGCTGGTGCCGCATTTTGGGGTACCGGATCAGGAACGGATACAAATCAGCCGTTTTCTGCTGCAAATGGATACCTACAGATACCTCAAAGGAAAAGATGGCGCAGATGCTTTTGCCATACCTGTAGATCAATCATCCAGAGACCCTGTATTAACAAGACTCGATAGCCTTACCATGGATGCCTGGTTAAACGAACAGGGCTACCATAGCGAATACCTTCGCAACTATATCAATTACTGTTGTAAGGATGATTACGGCACAGATATTCATACGGTAAGCGCATGGGCAGGCATACATTACTTTGCATCCCGTAAAGGAAAGGGGGCTAATGCAGGCCATGCTGATGTATTAACCTGGCCCGAAGGCAATGCCTTTCTGGCCAGACAACTGGCAAATAAAACCAACGCACGCATACAGACAGGTTGTCTTGTCAACAGAATTGAAACCATAGGAGAGCAGGTATGGGTTGATTATTATGATGCAGAGAAAGCGCAACAAAAACGCTGTATCGCCAGACACTGTATTATGGCAGTACCACAATATATTGTATCAGGATTATTGAATGATATCGACAGAAAGGAAAAAACCAGACAGCATCTTCACTATGTACCATGGATTGTAGCCAATCTGCGTGTGCAAACCATGCCGGAACAACATGGTACCAATACCTGCTGGGATAATGTGTTGTATAACGGTACTGGATTAGGATATGTTGATGCCACGCATCAATTGATCAAACAACAGCATACCCAAAAAAATTTCACCTATTATCTGCCACTTACTAACCAGCAACCACGGGAAGCAAGGAAATGGGCGAGCAATCGCACAAAAGAAGAGTGGCAGGATCTGATACTGACTGATATGAAAAAAATGTATCCGGATATAGAACAGTTCCTGGAAGAAATCAATATCACTATCTGGGGGCACGCCATGGCACAACCCATACCGGGATTGATCTTTGGAAAAGAAAGACAGCTTTTAAAAGAATCCGGCCGTACAAGAATCCATCTGGCACATACCGATCTAGCAGGTATCAGCATTTTTGAAGAAGCTTTTTATCAGGGTATTCAAGCGGCCAACGCCATTCTGCAGCAAACCGGAAAAAAAGGATGATATGAAACAACAACCCTGGATCAGTCATCCACTCACAGATATTCTTTTTATTCTTCTGCCTGCTTTTCTAAGCCTGCTGCTGGTATTTATACTGCCAGGTGTTTTTGGTAACGAAGCAGGTTTAACGGATGCAGGCTGGTTAGTACTGGTGGTACTGATTGATGTGTCGCATGTATACAGCACCCTATACCGAACTTATTTTGATCCGGTTGCCTTTCAAAAACAAAAAAGTTTACTGATGGGAGTGCCGGCTGCCGGACTCATTTTGGGCATTATGCTCTATTCCATGAGTGCGCTTTTCTTCTGGCGTATACTGGCCTATCTGGCTGTTTTTCATTTCATACGGCAGCAATATGGTTTTATGCGCATTTACAGCAGGGCAGAAGTGGTACCAGCTTTTTGTAAGAAAATAGATGTAGTCGCTGTGTACACGGCAACCATCTACCCAATTCTGTACTGGCACCTGAATGGCCCGAGAAATTTCAACTGGTTCCTGGAAGGCGACTTTTTTTATGTTTCCGTTCCGCCTATCATCCTGCATATACTGAAGGGACTTTATTTTCTTGTTGTTGTACTTTATGTCCTGAAAGAAATCTGGCTTATTGTCAGAACCCGAAAATTCAATGTACCCCGCAATGCTGTTCTTGCAGGTACTTTTTTATCATGGTATGTTGGCATTGTATATTATAACGGAGACATGGCATTTACCCTGCTAAATGTGGTGAGTCATGGAATACCCTATATGGCACTGGTATGGATACATGGTAATAAAACAAAGGAAAAGAGAGAGCGTACAACCAGCTTACTTCGCTTTGTATATCATCCATATGGCATAGGGTTGTTTCTCCTGATTATTTTTCTATTTGCCTATCTGGAAGAAAGTTTATGGGATATACTGGTATGGAAAGAACATGGAATGGTACTGTTATCCGGACTCTTTCCCGTAATACAGTTACCGGCAGACATATTATCGATGATGGTACCTATACTTGCCTTACCACAACTCACACATTATATTCTCGACGCCTTTATCTGGCGGATAAAGAAAGATGATTTTCACTGGTCGAATGAGGTGAATAAGCTTACGTAAAAACTATATGTAGCCTCTAAGTTTAATTAATATTCGCTCTAAACAAAGAAGAAGCGTTGGATGTTTTCTATTTTACTCGTATTTCGCTGTGTGCGATTTAACATAAAGATTAGTTATAAGTGTTTTTCAATGCCTTGGGGTCGGTTATTGCGAACTTATATTCCGACTTCCTACACTACTAACTATAAGTTCGCAATAACCGACCCCCAATCGTGCGTTCGTGCGCACAAAAAGACAGACCATTGAAAAACAATTATAACTCAATATTATGTTACTTCGGTAGCCTCTGTGTAGGGGCAATGCTAATTTGCGTAGCTGCATTGCCACGGTGATGGCAGAAAAGTATAAAGAAAAAAAGGAAAAGCGAAGCGAGAGTAGCGAGCAGTTGGTGTATATTGTAGGAAAACTAACTGCCAATATGGGATTTGATGAAAATGTAAAAGAACAAAGAAACAAATCTTTATTACAAGATGTAGATAGGTATTTAAAGGTTTTGCAAAGGGATGGTTATGTAAATATTTCTATTGTTGGGACGCAAAACTATTCAGAAAATGAATTACTTAGAATTGTGTCTTTGGTAACTAAAGATGGCAAATATATTGCAAGTAGAAGACATGGTCTTAATTCTTAGGATGTTCAAAATAATCCTAACTATGAAATAAATAAGAGTGTAATTGATACAAATGAATCTGTAATAAAAACAAATAGGCTACAAAAATGGTCTTTAATTGTAACAGGAATAGCTATTGTTACGAGTTGCTTTTTTCAAGGATTTAGCTTAGAAGCACAGAAAAAGCAAATACAATTAGACAAAGACAGGCAAAAATCTGACAGCTTAAGAGAAGTTTATCTAATGGACAAAATTCACTCCATTCAAAAACAGCTTGATTCCATGCAGAAACAAATAAATCACTAATACTCGCACCAATCAAAAACAGAAGCGTTGGCTTTTTTCTTTCTACTTTTCTTTGTGTGCGATTTAACATAATATTAATTATAGGATAAAATATATAAATTAACAGGAACCTGATCTGGAGGCTACAGCATACTTAACTACTTGAAAATGATATACATATAATAATATAACAGCAGCAAACACATTATAACTTCCTGTTCAGTGC
>DPWF01000063.1:13058-13489 GCA_003526435.1 Chitinophagaceae bacterium
GTTGAGGAAAAACAAGACATGCCGATCAGCCACCAGGAATGAAATGGATTCAGCCGGTTTGTCTGGCTCAATTACATAAATATCCTGTCCCTGGTTTATACCAGTTCCTTTCTGAATGATCCATTTACCGGATACGTTTTGTGCCTTGCCATCGATTATTTTACGGATCATAAATGTTGTGGGCAAAAATGTAACCGGGTCTCTGTTTAAAACCAATTGCCATTTTAGTTTAAAACAGGCCGGGCTTATTTTCATTTCGGGGTGCTCTGCGGCAATCTCACGACATGGTGTACGACCCTCATATATTACCCGGGCAGATTGATCTTCTTTTCCTGAAGACTTAATCAGTATGGTATTGGGCTCTACTGTTTTGTGCCGGTTCAGGGAATAGCTCCAGCCTCCGTTGCCATTCATGAATTCACCCTGCGCAT
>DPWF01000085.1 GCA_003526435.1 Chitinophagaceae bacterium
TTCTGCGCGGGATGAATTCAGCGGAGAAGCAAAAGTGTTTTTAGATGCGAATGAAAATAGCCTGGGGTCGCCGCTGACCAGATGGTACAATCGTTATCCGGACCCGCATCAACAGGCCGTTAAACAAAGACTGAGTACCATCAAAGGTATTGGTGCTGAACATATTTTTTTGGGTAATGGCAGCGATGAATGTATCGATATCCTGTTTCGTTGTTTCTGTGAACCCGGAAAAGATAACGTAATCATCTGTCCGCCTACTTACGGTATGTATGAGGTAAGTGCCCATATTAATGATGTTGAAATACGCAAGGCTCCGCTGTTGTCAGATTTTCAGCTTGATCTGGTTCATATGGAAAACCTCGCCGATGCCAATACCAGGATCATCTGGCTCTGCTCACCCAATAACCCAACAGGGAATTCATTGAACAGAACAGACATTGAAATGGTATTGAATAATTTCAATGGCATTGTGGTGATTGATGAAGCCTATATCAATTTCGCACAACAGCAATCATTTGTACAGGAACTTACGGAATACCCGAATCTTGTTGTATTACAAACATTGAGTAAAGCCTGGGGACTTGCGGGACTTCGGTTGGGGATGGCATTTGCCTCTCAATCTATCATAGAAGTGATGAATAAAGTAAAGCCGCCTTACAATATTAACCAGTCAACACAGGAGCTTGTTCTAAAGGCGCTGGAAGAAGTAGGGCAGGTGAATGACATGATTAAAATACTGGTAGATATGCGTAATGCATTGGCAGGGGTATTTGAATCGATGCCAACAGTGGAGAAAGTATATCCGTCAGATGCCAATTTCATCCTGGTAAAAATTGCGGAGGCGAGAAAGATTTATGAATTTCTATTGACGAAGGGTATTGTATTAAGAGACAGGAGTAATGTAGAGCTTTGCGAAAACTGCCTGCGGATTACCATCGGTACAGAAAAAGAGAACACCGATCTGGTGGATGCGATGCAGGAATGGTACTCTTTACCGACAAACTAAGTAAATCTGTGTTTTCATTTGTAATTTCAATCCAAATTCAACAGTATATGAAAAAAAGGGTTCTGTTTTCCTTCGCCATCTTTTGTGCAGCGTTTAATCTTGTTGCAGCAAATGATTCAACAATAACAACTGTAAAAAACCGAATGGCTGATCCGGTAAATG
Organism: Chitinophagaceae bacterium; assembly: GCA_003526435.1. Taxonomy (GTDB): domain Bacteria; phylum Bacteroidota; class Bacteroidia; order Chitinophagales; family Chitinophagaceae; genus Sediminibacterium. The sequence continues at coordinate 1,169 of DPWF01000085.1, forward strand.
CAGGATTAAAAACACCTGCCGGGTTTTCAGCCTCTATTGTTGCCGATAATCTTGGCAGGGCCAGACATATCGTTGCTACTGAACAGGGTGGTCTGTATGTGAAACTGGAACGTTTAAAAGAAGGGAAAGGTATTGTTTACCTGAAAGATGTAGATGGCGATGGTAAAATGGAAATCAGTAAAACCTTTGCCAATTATTATGGAACAGGTATTGCCATTAAAAAAGGTTACCTGTATGCTTCATCTGATCAGGATGTATACAGGTATAAACTGGATGATAATGGAAATGTAATGGATGCTGAAAATCCACAACGCATAGTAAAAGGCTTATGGGATAAGCGTCAGCATGCATCGAAATCATTGGCACTTGATGATGCCGGAAATATTTATGTAAATATTGGTGCTCCGTCTAACTCTTGTCAGGAGGTTGACAGAACCAAAGGCTCAAAAGGAATGAATCCATGTCCGATTCTCGATTCAGCAGGTGGTATCTGGCAGTTTAAAGTGGATCAGGTTGATCAGGGTTATCATAATGGTATTCGTTATGCTACAGGTTTAAGAAATGTGGTTGGACTTGACTGGAACAAACAGGAGAATAAATTATATGTAACCATGCATGGTCGCGATATGCTGTACAACTTGTATCCCGATATGTACGATACTACTGTGAGTGCTGAGCTTCCTTCTGAGACCCTCTATGCCATTAATAAAGGTGATAATGCTGGCTGGCCTTATGTTTATTATGATCATTTTCAGCAAAAGAAAATATTGGCACCTGAATATGGTGGCGATGGAAAGAAAACAGGAGGTGAAAATGCTATTGATCCTTTAATAGGTTTCCCTGCGCATATGGGACCCAATGCATTACTGTTTTATACAGGTAATCAGTTTCCTGAAAAATATAAGCAGGGTGCATTTATTGCCTTTCATGGTTCATGGAACAGGTCGCCTTTGCCACAGGAAGGTTATTATGTGGTATTTGTGCCGTTTAAAAATGGTAAACCCAGTGGTAAATGGGAAGTGTTTGCAGATGGCTTTTCAGGAACAGGTGTCGTGAAAAACCCAAGAGATGCACAACACAGACCTTGCGGACTTACACAAGGACCTGATGGTTCTTTGTATGTTTCAGATGATGTGAAAGGAACCATTTATAAAATTAGTTACCCATCAAAATAAGCGAGCATGAAGTTTGTTTACAGCGTGATCATTTTAATGATTACCACTGCATTTATATTACCGGAAAATAAAACAGTGGCGCTACAGCCATCCATAAAAGCTTCTTTGGAGAGAGGTAAAACAGTGTATCTGCAAAGATGCATGGCCTGTCACCAGATGGATGGGGGAGGTGTACCAAGACTTAATCCACCACTAGATGGTGCCTCAAAAGTAAAGGGCAATGATAAGTTATACCTGGTGCGCGTGATCATCAAGGGAATGACGGAAAGAGTGGAACTTGACGGTGAGTACTATGATAACAATATGTCTGCTAATCCTGATCTTACCGATACACAGATTGCAGATGTACTAACCTATATCAGGAACAACTGGAGGAATAAAGCATCTGCTGTTACGGCCGCAGAAGTAAAAGCAGCGAGGGTAAAAATCAAGTAAAAATGAAACCAGTATTATTTATAGATCGTGACGGTGTTGTATTGCAGGAGCCGCCTGAAGATTTTCAGATTGATCGTATTGAGAAAACTGCATTTGTAAAAGGTAGTATATCAACATTGTCACAGATCGCAACTTCTTTTGATTATTTTAAAGTAATGGTCACCAACCAGGATGGTTTGGGAACAGACAGTTATCCTGAAAAAGATTTTTTCCCTTATCATGATCTCATGATCCGTACACTGGAAGGAGAAGGTTTTGTGTTTGATGAAATGATCATCGACCGCACTTTTGCTGCAGACAATCAACCCACGCGTAAGCCAGGTAC
>DPWF01000354.1 GCA_003526435.1 Chitinophagaceae bacterium
AGCTACCGTCTTCTATTATAACTGGATGGTACCGGATATTCCTGGTAGCAATTATTGGCTGAAAATTGAAAATGCTGAAAATACAAGCCTCTCTGCTATTTCCCCCATTTCTTTTAGTATTGCAAGGCTTCCACAGATTTCATTGAGTAAATTCAAGGGAGGTAATTTTGACGGGCACAGTACGAATAATAACAAATCCGGTTCACTATATTTCACCCGACCCAAAAATACAGATTCGGCTTTTGGAGGCGATACTTATTCACTAAAATGGATACATAACAATATAGACCAGGTTAACTTATATTTTTCAGCAGATAGTGGTAGTAACTGGGTATCGGTTATAAGAAATTATCCTGCAGCGGCAGGTAACTTTGAATGGTTATTACCCAACAACCCTACGACTAAGGGAATATTAAAAATAGCCAATAGTCTGGATACACTCCAGTTTGACCTAATAGATAGTTTTTTTATTATTCGTAAAAAGATCATACAAATTACCTACCCCGATACTTTGCTAAATGTGTATCACAATTCATCGTTACCGATTAACTGGAACAGTGGTGGCATCAGGTTTTTAAAACTGGTAATGAGATATAACAACAAGGATAGCCTTATCACAGATTCAATTCCTGCCATCAGAGAAAATATTAATTGGGTCGTACCTCCAACATTAACACAACCATTTCGTGTTTTATTAATTGATGTAGCGGATTCTACAATAAGAGATTCATCCGTATTTATTACACCTGTTCCATCTCCTATTGTGAATGCCACCAAATTTAAAGGTGGAAATTATGACGGACATAGCACACTTTCCAATATAAAAGCTGTACTGAAACTGGGAAAACCTGTTGCTGGTAATTCTATTTCAATATCGGCCAGGTATACCATTTCATGGAAAGCAAACAATCTTGATAAGATCCATATTGATTTTTCTTCAGACAGCGGATTGAACTGGTTAAGAGTTATTTCGAATATTCCTGCTTCAGCAGGCAGCTATGAATGGAAAACACCATCCACTACCGCTTCAAAATGCATTATCAGGATTTATGATGCTGCTGACAGTACAACTGCAGATCAAACAAATGGCGTTTTTGCACTGGTTCCCAAAAAGCTCAGCTTTGTAACAGACTCTTCCAATTGGTACCGCGGCAGTCCAAAACTTATTGAATGGAGCTCGGGTGGTGTTGATAGTATCCGCATTGAGTATAAAACGAATACATCTTCAACCTGGCAGGTATTAAAAGATACTGTTCCTGCTAACTGGGAAGCAATTACCTGGGTAGTTCCGGAAACAATGCTTGACAGTCTGCAACTTAGAATCAGTGATATCACAGATTCTCTTGTGCGTGATATACGCAATTATAGCGGTTATTTAAAAGCTATCACAAAAAACTTCTCTACACAAAAATTTAAAGGCGGTGCCTTCGACGGACATTCACAAAGAAGTAATATCAATAAGATTATTGTACAAAAACCTGTTGAAAACGAAGTATTGGTAAGTGGAACTATTTATACCATTGAATGGTCTACGATCAATCTACAGGACTCAATACAATTACAGTTTTCCATCGACAGCGGTGCTACATGGATTACCATTGGTAAAGCGCTGGCGAGTAACGGAAGGTATGAATGGACTATTCCAACTTCGCTTTCTGATGAATTTCAGGAATTAATTGAAATCAAATCTGATGGCATCGGTTCCGCACAGAAAAAGAGTAGTACTAGTTCTAATAAATGCCTGATACGTGCGCTTGACCCTGAATCGGGTAACCAGATTGTAGGTATCAGTAGTAAACCATTTACCATTGCGCCCAACCAATCATTGAAAAAAGCTGCTATTCGTTTCACTTCTATCAGAGATACTACCTATCAAAACAATATGTTCCTTCACCTTAATGCGGTGGCTACGGTTTCAACCAATGCCATTAAGTACATACTTGTTTCACCTGCAGCTTCCATCAAAAATGATACTTTATTTGTTTCTCAGCCTGGCACTATTAAAATAGGAGCATTTGCAGAAGCCGGAAATGGGTATGAAGCATCTGATACTATTTATCATAATTTCTGTGTAAACCCACCCAAACCTCTTCTCAGTTTCTCGGGAACCATTCCACTGTGCAATAACGACAGCCTGATCATTCAGTCAAGTAGTCAAATCGGCAACCAATGGTACAGGAATGGAAACAGCATAAGTGGCGCAACCGGAACGTCTCTTTCGATTAAAACAACTGGCATATATTCAGATACCGTACGAATCAATGGCTGTTTTACCGGTTCTGCCCCAGTAAATGTTGTTGCTGCCATAAATAATACTGCCAAACCTGTAATTACTATTGTAAAAGGAACCACTATAAGCTGCACTGGAGATAGTATTGTACTCAAAAGTTCTGCTGCAGCTTTTAACAGATGGATACTCAATAACCAAATACTTGCTGATACAGGTACCAGCATTCCTGTTACAAAATCAGGTATCTATAAAGTATATACAGGTAATAGTTCATGTGCCAGCGATACATCATCACCTATTAGTATTCAAATCAATCCTTTGCCTGATACACTATCATCTACAAGTTCTGTAATCTGTCAGTTGGCGGTACAGGAACCACTTAAAATCACATCACCTGTTCCTAATACCTCCATCATTTGGTACAACAATATAACCGGTGGAATTGGAAGTGCTGGTAGCCCCGTACCAAACACAGCTATCGCAGGCACCCATAAATATTTTATGGCCTTAAAAGATACCCTAACAGGTTGTGAAAGCAGGCGAAGTGTATACACAGTCATCGTTCAACCGAAACCTGATCAGCCTGTCATTTCCCGAACAGGTGATAGTTTGATCAGTTCACCGGCATCTCAGTATCGATGGACATTAAACAATAATTATATTAACGGTGCATCAAGCAGAATTCAAAAAATAATCTCAAAAGGATTATATAAGGTTGAAATAAAAAAAGACAGTAGCTGCTGGAGTCAATCAGACTATTATTATGTACAAACAGACCCACAACTTGCTACACAACAGGATCTTACTATAATCGCGTACCCCAATCCTACACAGAATCTCTTCTTTCTGCAGATTGAGATGGGAAGACGTATCAGTGGTTTTGCTGAAATCATACTTACTGATATTACCGGACAGGTAATTTGGCGTACTCGTAAATTCATCTTTAATGAAAGCAGCTTACGGTTACCAGTGTCGGTGAAACTCTCGAAAGGAATAAATACAGTACAAGTAAAAATTAATGGGTATCAATCAAAAACCCTCCAGATAATCGGGCTCTGATCCATGAAAAAATTTTCGCTCTATATTTTCATTATGGCTACCGTACTTAGTTGCGGGAAATCTTCATTTAAAGAAACAGATCCATCAACAGGTTTACCTCCTGCACCATTAACACAAAATGCCAATGACACCTGTAAACTAATAAAACTCAGCCAAATCAATGGTAACATCACTTATAATGAATTAAGTTATATAAGGGACAATAATTTTCTGACAACAAATTTTACCTACAAAGAATTTACAGGCAACCAGGCATCGATACAACATTCATTCACTTACAACAAAGATTCCATTCTGATCGACAAAGAGAACTGGTTAAGAAAAAATGTGACATCTGGCATCATCATCGAATCATTTCATACCGATAAGGTAAATGATACCATCATTAACAGGGTACGTTACGAATACCTGTATGATGACAAAAATTTGTTATCTCAAAAGAAAGCTTTTTATAATGGCTCTCAAGTGCCTGACTATACGACTTATTACATATATGGCGGGAGTCTTTTGGTTAGNNAGATGTGAAGTATTTATTGGAAACGGGACATATAAACTGATGCAGTCTGATATTGATTACGACCTATTGGAAAAAATTAAACCCTGGATGTATTTTTTTACGGATGCGTTCGAGAGTTCCAGGTATCTTAATGGCCTAAACTTTGGAAAACATCCTGAACATCCTGTAAAACAGATAAGAACAAAAGTGTATGATATTGTTTCTAATACTGTTCTGGATACCTGGATTACTAATTTTTCAGGCTATGTTTACAGTCCGGATAAATATGTTTTACAAACTACAATGACTGGCGATACGCAGCAGGGATTATCGCATCTTTTGGGTACTATGCGGTTCAGTTATCAGTGTAAAAAATAGTATAACACCTCAATATTTGATTCAACCCAACCAAGTCTGCACTGAAAAATCCGACTATGTACCCCTTCTATAAACCTACAGAATCTGACTTTTACAAATTACTAACCATCTGGGAAGCCTCCGTAAGAGCCACGCATGATTTCCTGAATCCGGACGATATTTTATTCTTTAAACACATTATTCAGCAACACAATGCCTTTTCATTGGTTGAGCTTACCTGCATTGTTAATGAGCATAACAAAATTCTAGGCTTCATGGGTATTGCAGAAGACAAACTGGAAATGCTTTTTCTCGATCCGGCTGAGCGTGGAAAAGGTTTAGGCAAACAATTGATGCTGTATGCATTTGAGACCCATCATATTACTAAAGTTGACGTAAATGAACAGAATGAAGCAGCCAGACAGTTTTATGAACATTTCGGGTTTATTGTAATAAGCCGATCGCCGCTTGATGGAACAGGTAAACCCTACCCCATTTTACATATGGAACTGAAATAATTCGTGTATTTCATCTTTACTCCACTTGAGGTGTACTGTTCCTACAAAAAACCACTGCGTTCCACGCACATTATTTAACCCAGGACGAAGTCAACACTCATGTACCGCTAATTCGGTTAATAAATAAGCCTGTTTCGATTTTCTTTCGCTTTTATCTTTACAAAACAATAAAGCAAAATGGGATTGGTTCAATCAGATGAATGTATCCATACTGATTGACATGGATGTACTGATTCAACCACAGAGACAGAAATTGCTGGTAAATCCGTAACATCCCTATTTTGTTGGAATGGTTATGAAATAAAACCCGGGTCACAATAAGACATAACCGAAGCATATCTTGTTTGTATAGTCAACCAATATTTACATCCCCCCCGAAAGAAAGTGCTACACAATGGTAAAGTTGTAGCCTTAAACACATAGTGCATTTAAAGAATGCAGTATCCCGTGTATACGCTACAACCTACTCATTCAGTAGCTACGAATTGCGGGATATGTCTGACCGGCTCAACCCAAAGAAAAAACAAGCCGGCAAAGGGAATATTAACTGTATGCCCTGTTCGGAAGTACAACGAATAAAAGACGAGTATTTACCATAAAATCAAATTGTATGCAAACTTTTGAATTAAACTGTATGGGGCTGGTACCTATGTCGGCCCAGGATATGGAAGAAACAGATGGCGGATTCATCTGGTTTGTTGTTGCAGGAGCCTGTTTATTGTTGAGTGGGTGCGTTCAGAACAACCAACAAAATGGAACTGGCAACATGCAGATTAACAGGCAAACCAATGCGCAAAACCTGGGCGATTCTATTCGCAATACAAACCAGGGCACTTTGCATGTATCACCAAAATAAATAGCCATGAAGATGCAACAACCTGAGATGATGGGATTAACGATCCTCTCACCTGACGAACTTCAGCATACTGAAGGTGGCTTTTTGCCCTTGTTGGTACTCGGCGCTATTTTTCTGGCAGGCTGCAACAGCCAAAGAAACCAGCAAAATGGAGGACATCATAACTGTCAAATCAATTTACAGTTTAATGGACCCCGGGTGCCCGACACCACAGTGGCTCATTGCAATGGCCACACCCATACTATTATTAACAAATAAAATAAGCTGTGCAGGCAACTGCACAGCTTTTAGCATATGAGAAAAGAATTTCATCGCATCGTATTCTGGATGACGCTCTGGAATGTACTGGATATTCTTATGACCTATTTTGCCATGCCTGATTTGTATAATGAAGCCAATTATTGGGTCAGGAAATTGGATCTGGGATGGCCAGGACTTATCACAGTTCTTGTAGTTTGGCAAGTGATATTTACACTACCATCTATTTATCTGTGTTATTGGAACATACCTGTCAACTACAATGAAAAGATTACGAACTACTATCAGCTTATCAACTATTATGCCTTTAGATCTAAAAAACTTGTGATACTACCTAATAAAACACAGTTTGTTCTTTTTGGAAAGAGTATTACAAATTTCCTGGGTTATTACTGTCCAAGGTATTACTGCACAAGTAAAGTACTCGTTACAATAGATAATTTCTTACGCGGACTTATTTACAGAGATGCAATACATGTTGCAAAAAAAGACGGTTGGACTACTTTAACCTTAGACACCAACAGCTTCTATTACAAAACCAAAATAGGCAACATGATCTTATGGTATACAGATTTAAATTACTCACAGGTTCTTTTCTTTCAGAATACAATACTGCTCATGCTCTTTTTTATTCTCTTAGTATTGTTTTTCCGGAAAGAGATGCAAAAAATTAATCAACAACATATATCTGCTCCCTATAACACCTCATTCTAATAGGAAAAGATATTATTATGTATTACAGTTCCTTACCAACATACCGAACTCGTTCCAATAAAAAAAGCAGCGCCGTTTACTTAACTATTCTTGTATTAGCATCTTCCGCCATTATATGTCTGCCATTTATCAAAACCACCGTTGCTATTAAAAGCAGGGGCATCATTCGTCCCCAAATGGAAAGAACAGAAATAAAACCTGTGCAAGGTGGCCTGATCGACAGTCTGCTGGTGAAAGAAGGCGATATGGTTTTAAAGGGTCAATTAATTGCTGTTATCCTGGATCGCAGCAGTTCCCCGCAACTCCTCCTCAACGAGTACGAATACAAACAAAGACAGGCTTTTATTCTCGACCTCCAAAAGCTAACCGGCTCAAATAAAATAACTGTATCACAACTACAAACACCCTTCTACCGTCAACAACTGAATCGCTTTCTTTTTCAGTCAGCCGATCAGGAAGCGGGTATTAAAAAAGTGAAAAAAGAATTGGAAATCACTAACACATTACTTGCTGGAAAAGTGATTGCCCCAAAAGAATCTTTTGACAAAGAAATTGAAGCTGAAAAATTGATAGCAGTGTTTGATGCATTTCAGCACGACCAGAAAACCAATTGGTTAAGCGATCTCCAACGTTACCAGCTCGAGTTATCACAACTACTTTTACAAAGACAGCAACTTGAAGTAACCAAAAGGCAATATAAGATATATGCAACTGTAAGTGGCATAGTTCAGCTTATTCAACATCGGTATCCGGGTGGGTATATTCAACCAGGAGAAACTATTTGTATCATCTCACCCCAAACAACACTTATTGCTGAATGCCAGATAAACACACATGATATTGGATTGTTACACAAAAATCAACCGGTTCGTTTCCAGATTGATGCTTTTGATTATAACTACTTTGGGATACTAACAGGTAAAATAATAGCTATCGACAACGACTTTAATCTTATCGACAACAAACCCTTCTTCAAAGTCCGCTGCAGTTTTGATAACAACCAGCTTCTACTCAAAAATGGATACAAAGCTGACTTAAAAAAAGGGCTCACCCTGCAAGCCCGTTTCATAGTAGCCGAACGCACGCTCTGGCAATTATTGTTCGATCGAATTGATGACTGGTTCAACCCGGCAGCCCCTACTTCAACTCAATCTTTGCCCTAATGAATTTCAGGAAACTATGCATCAAACAAAGAGATATTACAGATTGCGGAGCCTCGTGTCTGGCCTCTATTGCTAACTATTATCATTTACAGATGCCGGTTAGTCGCATTCGTCAATATGCAGGCACCGATAAAAAAGGAACCAATGTATTAGGGCTCACAGAAGCGGCAGAAAAACTGGGCTTTCAGGCAAAGGGTGCAAAAGGAAAACCGGAAAGTTTGCTCAACATTCCGTTACCAGCCATTGCACATTTGATACTAAAAAACGGATTGCATCATTATGTAGTATTGTATAAAGTCAGCCAAAGGAAAATAACCTATATGGATCCCGGCGATGGGTTAATGCACACGGTACCTTCCGCTGTATTTCAGGAAACTTGGAGCGGAATCGTTGTATTATTACTACCCAATGAAAATTTTCAAAAAGACAACCAGCTAACCAGCAATATCAGCCGGTTCTGGCAACTCATGAAACCACACAGCAGTGTCATGATACAGGCCCTGATTGGTGCTCTTATGTACACATTGCTTGGTCTTTCCACTTCCATCTATCTCCAGAAAATTATCGACTTTGTATTGGTAGAGGGTAACCTCAGGTTACTAAACCTGCTCAGTCTCGCTATGATTGTCGTTCTTGTTTTTCAGCTTATCATCGGCTATTACAAAACCATCTTCGGATTACGTACCGGGCAAATGATCGACGCAAAGCTTATACTGGGCTATTATAAACATCTCTTACAGCTACCCCAACGTTTTTTTGATACCATGCGGGTAGGCGAAATCATTAGCCGGGTAAATGATGCTGTAAAAATCAGGGACTTCATTAACAATGTTGCGCTTGATATTGTGGTAAATGGTCTGATTGTGGTGCTGAGTCTCCTGGTGATGTTTGCTTACTATTTGAAGCTGGCGCTGTTAATGCTTGTCATCGTTCCCATTTACCTGCTTCTGTATTTTATCAGTAACAGCGTCAATAAAAAATGGCAGCGAAAACTGATGGAAGAATCAGCAGCGTTAGAGACACAACTGGTGGAAAGTCTGAATGCTGTAGGAACCATTAAAAGGTTCGGGCTTGAAACCTATGCCAATGAAAAAACGGAGGACCGTTTTTTTGGTTTGCTTCACAGTATTTACAGAAGCAGTATCTATACGCTCTATATAGGCACAGGAGGAGCATTTTTTACCCGTTTGTTCACCATTGGTTTATTGTGGGCCGGAAGTTATTTTGTGATCAACAGAGAATTGTCACCAGGAGAGTTATTGTCCTTTTATGCACTCATCGGTTATTTTACTGGTCCTGCCTCATCTCTTATCGATGCCAATAAACAAATACAGGATGCATTAATAGCCGCTGACCGTTTATTTGAAATTATTGATCTGGAAACAGAACATATCCGGCCACATACTATTGAGCTACAACGAGAACAGGTGGGTGATATCGTCTTTAACAATATCCATTTTCGATACGGAACAAGGACCCAGGTATTTGAAGGATTGAGTTTACAAATCAATAAAGGAACAAGCACTGCAATTGTTGGTGAAAGTGGCAGTGGTAAGTCAACGCTACTATCCTTATTACAGAATCTTTACCCATTGAAAGATGGATCTATCAGTATCGGTGGTATTGACATACAACATATCAGCCACAAAAGCCTGAGAGAATGCATTGCAGTAGTACCTCAACATATCGACTTGTTCAACGCCAGTATCATCGAAAATATTGCCATTGGCGATGCTGAACCTGATCTGCAAAGAATTATTACCTTATCACATATGCTCGGCATCCATCAGTTTATTGAAGAGCTGCCCAATACTTATCATTGCTTATTGAATGAACAGGGAACAAATCTTTCCGGTGGACAAAGACAAAGAATCGCCATTGCGAGAGCCATATATCGAAACCCGGAAGTATTGGTATTGGATGAAGCCACCAGCAGTCTTGATCCATTAAGTGAACAGCAGGTACAGTCAACACTGCAATGGTTTCTGCAACAGGGGAAAACCGTTATCATCATTGCACACCGTTTGTCAACAATCAGGCATTGTGATACCATACTTGTTTTACAAAAAGGAAAATTAGTGGAAGCAGGATACCATGAAGCACTTCTCATCAACAAAGGACCATACAGTGATCTTTGGCGTCATCATTTGGGAAGTGTCGGGTAGGCAATAAGAGATACTTGACTGTGATTGGGCTTATTGTATGCTTGCAAAATTTTTTCATTCACGATTCACCATTCACTATTCACTATTCACTATTTGCCTGATCATCGCCCATTCACAAAAGAAATCCCGCCACAAGTGACGGGATTCCATTCAAACAGACAAAGCAATCGAAGAGACCAAGTTTATATCGCCTTAGCCGGCAACATGTAATTCAGTTATACATTAGGGGCTGCCTGAAGAATTTCTTCGCTGACACCTGCAGCATATTTCGAAAAGTTATTAATAAACTGTTGTGCCAGATCTTTTGCTGTTGCATCGTATGCAGTTGTATCGGCCCATGTATTTCTGGGGTTCAATATTTCTGCAGGTACACCGGGGCAACTCGATGGCATCATCATACCAAATACAGGATGTGCTTCAAACTGAACATCATCTAATTCACCTTTCAATGCGGCTGTAATCATGGCACGGGTATAGCCTAGTTTCATCCTGCTACCTACACCGTATGATCCTCCACTCCATCCGGTATTAATCATCCACACTTTAACATCATGCTCTTTCATTTTTTGTCCGAGCATCTCTGCATACTTACCCGGATGTAATGGCAGGAATGGTGCACCAAAACATGCACTAAAGGTCGACTTGGGTTCTGTTACACCCGCTTCCGTACCCGCAACCTTCGCTGTATAACCACTGATAAACTGGTACATGGCCTGACCCGGTGTTAAACGACTAACAGGCGGTAACACACCATATGCATCGCAGGTAAGAAAGAAAATATTTTTGGGGAGGCCACCAATACTTGGCTCAGCAGCATTGCTGATAAAATGTAAAGGATAACTTACACGTGTATTCTCTGTAATTTTTTTGGAAGTAAAATCAATCTGGTTGCTTCCCGTAACAAAACCAATATTTTCTACCAATGCACCCGGGCGGATGGCAT
>DPWF01000056.1 GCA_003526435.1 Chitinophagaceae bacterium
ATAAACTCGTAGACCTGGTGATGGAAGAAATTAAAAACACCAAAGCCAATGGTGTTCCTGCAGTGAATATTGAAAAAGTAATCGCGGAACAAACCCGCAGTCTGGAGAATGATGTAAAAGAAAACAATTACTGGCGCTTCAGGCTCGAGCAACATTTCTTCCGTGGTACCGACCCCACAGAAATACTGAAAGCAGGAGATAAAATAAAACTAATTACTGTCGACAAAACCAAAGAACTGGCCAACAGCTTGTTCAATGAAAACAACATGGTAAAACTCATCATGTTGCCAGAACAGCAGTAACCCTCTCTGCGGTCATCCCTGCTTCCTCCTATTCTCTGCGGTGAACTTACCCGAATATTCACCGCAGAGAACGAGAGGGCTCAGAGATGACCGCGGGGATTTTATTGACGGGTTTTCTCCATGGGGAGTTCGGGTAAGCGGCTCCACTCCTGTAAAGAACCATCGTATATTTTCATCGGGTAACCCAATATTCTTCCTGCCAGGTACAGCACACTGGCTGTTTGCCCGATAAAACAGTAGCCAATCATTTCCCTTTTTTTATCGTTGTTTACTGCATTAAAATAATTACTGAGTTGTTGCACCGATTTAAATTTCGTGGTGCTGTCGATCAGATCAGGATACGGCAGGTTGAAGGCACCTGTTATATGTCCATCGCGGGGATTGCCCGTTACATCTCCATCATAAAATCTTTTCAGTCTGGCATCCACCACCATTTTACCGGTACCGGTCAACGCCTGTTGTACATAATTTTTATCGACCAGTAATTGCTGGTATTTGGGTTCTATATTTCCTTTTGTAACAGTGGGTGAAGCACCAGTTTCAACAGAGAGACCCGCTTTTTTCCATTCTTCAAGTCCGCCATCCAGCAGACTTATTTTTCCAAATAAACCCAGGTGTTCCAGTGTAAGAAACATACGGGCTGTTATGGTGAGATCGGTTCGGGTATAAACGAGCACAACCTGTGTATTTTGGTTGATCCCCAGTAACTGCAATGTTTTCCTGGCGGTAGCGAGATCGGGTGCATTAAATTTACCTTCCGGTGAATGTGCCCCCAGCCAGTCGGGCCAGAGAAAACGGGCACCGGGTATATGCTCCCTTTCAAAATCGAGACGCAGGAAATTGGATTGAAGGATGACGAGGTTTTTATCCTGTTTGTGTTCCTGTAACCAGGCGGGGGTAACCAGTACAGGGTTGGATTGAGCTATTGTAACTGTAGAGAAAACAACAGCCATTAATAACAGCAGCAGGTAGCGCATAGGTCGTGTTTTAGTGATTTAAGCTACGGAACCGGGTTGAGTGGTGGGTGTTAAAAATGTTGAATGGCTTTAACCCACCCTCACTTCCTTATTTCTTATTCCCTGTTTCTTATTCCTTATTCCTTCTCTCATATTTCCTACCTTGCACTTTCAAAAATCAAGAAACATGAGCTTTGGTACTTTCTCCTATCCCATTCCGGCCAATGAGCCTGTTAACAGTTATGCGCCCGGTACGCCGGAAAAAGCAGCTTTGAAAAAAGCAATCGCCGATCTGAAAAAGAAGGAAATCGATATCCCGATGTATATCGGTGGTAAAGCAGTGAAAACGGGTAATAAAGTGGCCATCCATCCGCCACATGAAATTAAACATACCCTCGGTTATTTTCATGCCGGTGAAGAGAAACATGTAAACCAGGCCATCGACGCAGCCTTAAAAGCCAAAGACGCATGGGCTGCCATGAGCTGGGAGAACAGGGCTCATATCTTTTTAAAAGCTGCTGACCTGCTGGCTACCAAATATCGTTTTACCATGAACGCCAGTACCATGCTCGGACAAAGCAAAAATGCTTACCAGTCTGAGATAGACAGCACCTGCGAACTGATCGACTTCTTACGTTTCAATGTTCACTTTTTAAGTGAAATCTATAAGCAACAGCCCGTTTCTGCTCCCGGTATGCACAACCGTATGGAATGGAGAGCGCTGGAAGGTTTTGTACTCGCGGTAACACCATTCAACTTTACCGCTATCGGCGGCAACCTCCCTACTTCTGCCGCCATGTGTGGTAATGTGGTGGTTTGGAAACCTGCCAATACACAGATTTATTCTGCACAACTGTTTATGCGTATACTGAAAGAAGCTGGTTTGCCTGATGGTGTCATTAACCTCATTTATGTAGATGGACCTACCATCGGTAAAGTATGTTTCAATCACCACGAATTTGCAGGTGTTCACTTCACCGGTTCTACGGGTGTATTTAATAATATGTGGAAAGTGATTGGTGAGAATATTGCGAAGTACCGCTCTTATCCACGTATTGTGGGTGAAACAGGTGGTAAGGATTTTGTGATAGCTCATTCAAGTGCCAATGTTTCTGCTGTGGTTACAGCCCTTGCACGTGGTGCTTTTGAATACCAGGGTCAGAAATGTTCTGCCGCCTCCCGTGCCTACCTGCCCGATAATATTGCCGCAGAAGTAAAACAGAAATTGGTGTCCACATTGAAAACCATGAAAATGGGTACAGTAGAAGACTTTACCAATTTCATCAATGCCGTGATCGATGAAAAAGCATTCAACAGTATTACCAAATATATTGATGGTGCTAAAAAAGATAAAAAAGCCAAAATCATTGCCGGTGGTAACTACAGCAAGAAAGAAGGTTATTTTATTGAACCCACTGTTATTGAAACCAGCGATCCGAAATACAGAACCATGTGC
>DPWF01000361.1:0-226 GCA_003526435.1 Chitinophagaceae bacterium
TGGAAGACCGCTTCGACTTTATCGAAGAGAACGACAGGATCTACGACAAGAAAGTAGTAACCGATGCAGGTGAAAGCACCAAACTGAAAGCGGGTCAGATCATTACCCTGCGTGAGTTGAGAGAAGAAAACTCTATCCTCCGCAGATCAGATAGAAAACTCGTGGAAGTACGTGATGCCAAACCTGCTACTGCAACACCGGTATTGCTGGGTATTACCAAAGCATC
>DPWF01000361.1:253-380 GCA_003526435.1 Chitinophagaceae bacterium
GGCTGGATCTCTGCTGCGTCGTTCCAGGAAACAACCAAGGTATTGAGCCAGGCTGCAATACAGGGTAAGACCGATGCGATGCTGGGTCTGAAAGAGAACGTGATCACTGGTCACCTCATCCCTGCAG
>DPWF01000361.1:391-2177 GCA_003526435.1 Chitinophagaceae bacterium
CAGGTTCCGGACAGAAAGAGTTCGAGAACATGATTGTAGGTAGCAAGGAAGAATACGAGGTGCTGGCAACCACACGCGAAGCGATGAGCTTTGATGATGATGAGTAAGCATCCGTAATGGAAGAAATAAATGTTAAAAGTAGGAAGTGAAAACTTCCTACTTTTTTTCAGGTACCCATTCAGTTATTTATACAGTTTTTTGTATTCTGATATTTATTGTTAATCTTGTCATCCGGGTAAAAACCGGGAACAAAAGCGTTTAATTTTGTTACCTAAATTTAGTTCATGAAATGAGCCATCGGAATTCTTCTTACTAACAGAATTTTTTTGGGCGAATTCCATGCGGCTAAAATCAATAAAAATTAACACATGAAAAATTTTACGATCGGGTTAAATATTGCATTAGTACTTGCGGTGGCTGTATTGTTTTATCTGCAGTTTTCTTCAGGCGGAAATGGTAAAGCGGGTGTGGTGAGTGGCAGTAAAGAAGTGCCACAGGGTAATTTTAAAATTGCATATTTCGAGATCGATTCTATTGAGGCGCATTTCACTTATTATAAGGAAGTCAGTAATTCTATCCAGGCAAGAGCCCAGGAGAATGGTAAACAACTGAACCAGCTAAAAGAAGCATTTGCAGCTAAATACCAGGAATTACAACGTTCTGCACAAACCATGACACAGGCTGAAGTAAACAACAAACAGCAGGAGCTGATGCAGATGGAAAAAACCTACAACAGCAAAGAGCAGATGATGAACAATGAAATGCAGGATGAGAGCATGAAGAAAATGCTGGATGTGCGTCAGAAGATCAGCGATTACCTCAAAGAATACAATGTATCAAAAGGGTATGCATTCATTGTAGGTAACAATTCAGAATCACTGGCATTTTATTACAAAGATTCAGCGTATGATATTACTACCGATGTCATTAAAGGGCTGAATGAGAAGTATAAGAAGAAGCAGTAGGGGAAAGCTAAAAGCTACAAGAGTAAAATAGCATATAAGTTAATCTTTTTTTGAAACGCGTGGACCTTGATCCATGCGTTTTTTTGTGTGCTATTGTTTTGGTGCTGCGACCTCTCACTCTCTCACCGAAGGAGAGAGAGTGAGAGGTCGCAGCATTGAATGATGATCGGGTGTTTTCTTGCAGCCTGTGGCTTGTCGCTTGCAGCTTTTTTTCCTTATCTTGAACCCCTAACTACGCAACCATATGAGTAATACGAACCCTTCGTTTAAACCTACCCTGAGTTTATTTGATGCCACCATGATTGTTGCAGGGGGCATGATTGGATCGGGGATATTTATTGTAAGTGCAGACATCACCAGAAATGTGGGAAGTGCCGGATGGCTGGTGCTGGTATGGTTGATTACCGGTTTTATGACGATTACAGCGGCCGTTAGTTACGGAGAGCTCAGTGCTATGTATCCCAAGGCCGGCGGACAGTATGTGTACCTTAAAGAAGCGTATAATAAACTCGTGGCCTTTTTGTTTGGATGGAGTTTTTTCTCCGTGATACAAACGGCAACCATTGCCGCAGTAGGTGTGGCATTTAGCCGCTTTACTGCTTACCTGATTCCGGAAGTAGGAGAACAGAATATTATTGCAGATCTAGGCTTTATCAAAATATCCGCAGCACAGCTATTGGCAATTGCCATGATTACTTTTCTTACCTATACCAATACCCGTGGGGTTAAGGGTGGAAAAATTATTCAAAGTACATTCACGGTAACCAAGTTGTTGTCGTTGTTTGGATTGATTGTATTTGGTTTCCTGCTTGCCAAGCAAC
>DPWF01000361.1:2188-2586 GCA_003526435.1 Chitinophagaceae bacterium
GGCAAACCGGTTTTTCCGCTATGCAGGATTTTGGGGTTAAAGATGCGAGTGGTGCTTTGCAACCCAGTGCCGGTGGCTGGCAACCCATTACCGGTGCGGTGCTGATTGGAGCGGTAGCTGCCGCCATGGTAGGCTCTATCTTCAGCAGCGACTCATGGAACAACGTTACCTTTATTGCCGGTGAAATCAAGAACCCGCAACGTAATATCGGATTAAGTTTGTTCCTGGGTACTTTAATTGTTACCCTCATATACATCACTGCCAACCTCATGTATCTGCATGTATTACCCCTGAATGCTATTGCTTTTGCAGAGAATGACAGGGTAGCTGTTACAGCAGCTAACCAGATATTTGGTAATGCCGGTACCATTGTTATTGCTATCATGATTATGATCTCC
>DPWF01000384.1:0-137 GCA_003526435.1 Chitinophagaceae bacterium
AGCAGGAATGCCAATGTAAGTTCTGCTGATGTAAGTTTATTTGATAAGAATAACCGCCATAATTTTAAATGGAGCGGAAGATTTAGTCATGTTACCGGAAAAGACAATTACAATGGATTTACGCATGTACTGTCATA
>DPWF01000384.1:167-2686 GCA_003526435.1 Chitinophagaceae bacterium
ATCGGATCGGTATGATGCCAATGATCTTGGATTTCTGCTGGCACCCAATGAAGTAACTACAGTAGCGAGGGTTAGTTATAACCAGTTTACACCTACGAAAAAATTTCTCAGCTATAATTATAGCTTAACGCTTACGCCTACCTATCTCTATAAGCCATTTGCATATTCCAATTTTATGATACAGGCGCGTGCTTTCTGGTTCTTTAAAAATTTCTGGGACCTGAGTATCAATTTTAACTGGCAACCCGACTGGCAGCGCGATTATTTCGATTTGCGAACATCTGGCCGGATGATCCGAAAAACACCCTATTGGTTTACCAGTGCCAGTGGTAGCAGTGATAGCAGGAAAAGATATTTTATTCGCTTCAACCTTGGCTTTGCAGAATCGCCCATACCCAATGATCCATATATTGTTACCAGCATCGGCCAGCGTTATCGTTTCAATGAACATTTTAGTCTTGATGTGGAATTGCGTCGCGATATAGATAACGGACAATTTGGTTATGCATATCGTGCTTCTAATGGGGAGCCTGTTGCAGGGCGTAGAAAAATAACCAATTTCACTACACTCATCAATGGTATTTATAATTTCACACCGAGGATGAATCTTACGCTTCGTGGTCGTCATTATTGGAGTAAAGTAATGTACCAGAGCTTCTTCGATGTAACGCCTGATGGATGGTTGGTCGCCAGACCATATGTAAGTGGTTACGACCAGAATTTCAACGCATTCAACCTTGACATGTTTTATACCTGGGATTTCAAATATGGAAGCCGGTTTGTTATTGGGTGGAAAAACTGGTTAGGTGCAGATTTTCCTATTTCAGGTACATCTCATAAAAATTATATGGGCAATCTCAGACAGGTATTTCAGCAACCCCATGGAAATGAAATTACATTCCGGTTGATTTATTTTATTGACTACCTGAGCTTGCAAAAAAGAAGAAAAGAAATTTAATACATGGCAGCCGCCAATCTGAAAGTATTACAATGGGCTTCTACAATAGTGCGCACATCTGGTGAGTAGCCTCCACCCATAGCAACAGTAACCGGAATATTATTTGTACGAAGTGTATGAAAAACAAATTCATCACGTTGCCGGCATTCATCAAGTGTTACTTTCAGTTTGCCGAATTTGTCGGTTTCAAGTATATCAACGCCGGAGAGGTAGAAAGCAAAATCGGGTTCAACTGTTTTAATCAGTTGAAGAAGTGTATCTTTCAAAAGCGAAAGATATTCTGTACCTGTGGTGCCATCTTTCAATGGCAGGTCAAGATCTGAATGCTCTTTGTGAAAAGGATAATTATGTGCACCGTGCATGCTAAAGGTAAATACAGCCTTATTCTGTTCAAATAATTTGGCTGTTCCGTTGCCCTGGTGAACATCGAGATCAATGATGATGATTTTTTTTGCTTTCTTTTGGTGCAGCAGATAATTGGCTGCAACGGCCATATCATTCAGTAAACAAAAGCCTTCGCCCCTGTCTGCAAATGCATGATGTGTACCACCGGCTACATTTAAAGCCACGCCATATTCAAAAGCATAACTGCAACAATCGATGGTGCCCTGTGTAATCATCAGTTCTCTTTCTGTGAGCTCTGGCGATTGAGGAAAGCCAATTTTTCGTTGTTCTGATGCACTTAGGGTTTGATGGATTAATTTATCGAGATAGGCTTTATCATGAGTGAGCAATACTGTTTCAAGCTTACACTGTTCTGGTACAAACAGGTTCTTTTCAGTGATCATACCTTCATGTAGCAATTGCCCCGGAATCAATTCATATTTAAGCATTGGGAATCGATGACCCTCGGGCAGCGGATGTGAATATATAGGATGATAAGCGATCCTGATCATTGTATTTTGATGATTGACTGGTTTACGATAGCAAATACATGATCAGCTTTTTTGGGTTGTACAAGCGCAAGACCCGAGAAGTGACTAAATGCCGGTAAAATACCCTGTTGTTCAGTAAAATAAAAACAAGGAAAACGAAGTGATTGTTTGCCCGCACCCCTGATGATACAACCGGGATGAAGATGACCTGAAAACGTAAAAACATTTTCTGGTCGTTCAACAGCGGTATCATCATGTATAAATAAAAATGAGCTTGATACAAACTGATCAACCACTTCTACGCCAGCATTGCTATACCATTCTTTTTGAAGGATATCATGATTACCCTTAACCAATAGAATGGGTAGAGAAGACAGATCATTTCTCCATTTCAGAAAAAAATCCATCTCTTTATTTTCTATGCTGTGAAAAAAATCACCAACAATCAATATGCTTGACGGGGTAAAAAAGCTGATCTGATGAAACAGTCGCTGTAGATCCTGCTGGTAAACAGATTGAGGAACAGCGATACCGCTTTTTCTGAAATGCCCTGTTTTGCCGAAATGCAGATCCGATACAATCAGGGTTTTTTCTTCTTCCCAGAATAAAACCCTCTCCGGAGAGAGCCAGAAGTGCTGGTTCCTGATGCAATGTAAAACAGGTGGCGTCATAAAGTGCACAAAGAT
>DPWF01000256.1 GCA_003526435.1 Chitinophagaceae bacterium
ATTATTGTTTTACAATAATTAATTTCTATAATTGCACAATAAAATAAATTTTGTGTAGTATGGGTCATACAAAAATCATTGCGAAATTCCTGTCAATCCTGAGCCATTTACTGGGTGTTATCAACCTGATTTTAGTGCTTTATTGCCTGGGCTGTCTGGTTACCGGTTTCAACACCAGCCCTTATGGTGAGGGCAAATACCTGCACATCAACTATCCATTCTCGGATAATCCTTTCATGAACATCGATAATAATATTCCTTATATCGTATTCTCATTCCTGCTTCCACTCAGTCTGTATGCAGTTTTTTTCTGGCTGCTGGGTGGTCTTTTTGGTGTGTTTTCAACAGCAAAATTGTTTACACCTGATAACCTTGGGTACCTGAAACGGTTTTATTTATTCAATGGTTTTGCTCCCATTCTTTCTGTATTGATCGGATGTTTATTTGTAGAAATAGAAATGGGTATCTGGCTCCTGCTGGTTTTGCACCTGGTACTAGCCATTTTCAGTTGGTTTATTGCACAGATTTTTAAGCAAGGACTTCAATTACAACACGAACAAGACTTATTCATATAACTATGCCAATTATTGTAAATGTTGATGTAATGCTTGCCAAACGCAAAATGCAGAGCAAGGAATTGGCAGAACGGCTGGATATTACGCCTGCCAATTTATCGATATTAAAAACAGGAAAAGCCAAGGGTATCCGTTTCGATACACTGGAAGCTATTTGTAAAATACTAGACTGCCAGCCGGGAGACGTTTTGGAGTACCGGGAAGAAGTATAATCACTAAAAAATATGACCCTGTAAAAATATACCGCATGCGGTACAGGCATCTTATTGTCTGAACCATTGCACAAACAATTAAACAGCATACCATATCATGAACAAGCTTTCCATTCAATCGCTTTCACTTACATATAAGAACAAGGTGAAAGCATTATCAGATGTTTCGCTGCATATATCAAACGGCATGTTTGGTTTACTGGGCCCTAATGGTGCCGGTAAATCTTCTCTGATGAAAACCATTGTGGGTTTACAGAAGCCTTCGGGCGGCAGCATTCTTTTTAATGATGTTGACATCATCAAGGATCCCTGGTTTGTAAAAAAGCAACTGGGTTTTCTGCCACAGGATTTTGGGGTGTACCCAAAACTGTCGGCTTACCAGCTACTGGATCATCTTGCTATTGTAAAAGGTATACAAAACACAAAGGCTCGCAGAATACAGATTGAAAGTTTACTGGAAAAAGTAAACCTGCAACAGGTAAAGCACAAAGAAGTGTACACGTTTTCAGGCGGTATGAAGCAACGTTTTGGTGTGGCTCAGGCACTGCTTGGAAATCCTCAACTCATCATTGTAGATGAACCAACCGCAGGTCTTGATCCGGAAGAACGCAATCGTTTCAATATGTTATTAAGCGAAATCAGTGAGCAGGTGATTGTAATGCTTTCTACGCACCTGGTAGAAGATGTAAGAAATCTTTGTACACAAATGGCCATCATTCAAGCGGGAACTATCAGGGCACTGGGAAAACCAGGCGATATGATTAACATGCTGCAGGGAAAACTATGGGCCCGCCCCATTGTTCAGGATGCACTTCCTGTATATAAAGATAAATACCAGGTCATTTCGCAGCAACTTGTTGAAAGGGTATTACATATTACCGTTATGGCCGATCAGCAACCCGATGGTTTTATGGCTGTACAACCAACACTTGAACATGTGTATTTCCAGCACCTGTATAATAATTAAATACTGATCTGCAGTTGAAGTGCTTGCGACGCAACGATGCTGCCATGAAATACTGTTGCCGGTATATTCATCACCATTGTCTTGTTGAATCAAAAAAATATACTCATGAACGCTATTTATCGTCTCGATATTAAAACCTACACCAGGAGTTTCCAGACTTATCTTGTATTATTTTTCTTGCTGTGTATAGGCATTTTTGCAGGCAGTAAATTCAACCTGCACGTTGGCGAAGGTATTTTCCTGAATTCGCCTTATATCATTGGGTATATGCTGGGGCTGTTAAGCCTGTCCATTATTTTTATTGCTACCATTGTCGGTGCTCAGTTATTATTCAAAGAATGGGATAATCGTTTTGATGTGTTACTGTTCTCTGCGCCCATCACCAAACAACAATTTACAACCGGCCGTTTTCTGGCTTTTTATCTTATTACATTTACTGGGTTTTCATTGTTAACGACTGGTTTTGCCATTGGGCAATTTTCAAGAACCGGAACAGACATGCAGTCCGGATTTCATCTCCTTTATTTTGTTTATCCACTGCTGGTCTTTGGAGCTGTAAACAGTTTACTGGTCTGTAGTTTACTAAGCCTGGTGGCCTGGACAAGCAGGAATAAATTACTACTAACAGTGAGTGGCTTACTCCTTTATATTTTATACATGGTGGTACTTCTTTTTTCGAGTTCACCTTTTATGGCACAATCTACACCGCAATCGCTTTCAACACAATATGTGGCTGCGCTGGCAGACCCTTTTGGTTTGTCAGCTTTCTTTTACGAAAGCAGAAACTTTTCCTTATCAGAACGCAATAATAACCTTACAGCGTTAACAGGAAGTTTTCTCATCAATCGCTTATGGGTAGTTGCAACCTCTTTGATTTTATTATTGATGGGTATGCGTTCTTAACGTTTTACATCCACAAAAAGCAACAACAAAAAAAGAGCAAATGCTAAAGCCGGTTTATTCCCGGCAAACATCTCTCCTCTTGTTCCCTATCAGCCAACGCCTGTTGCTTTTGCAGTAAAAGAACAATTCAGGGCTGTGTTTTCTTTCTTT
>DPWF01000318.1 GCA_003526435.1 Chitinophagaceae bacterium
TTACTACCCACTAAAGACGCATGATAAGGCTGCAGTTGGGGCGAAAAGCCTTCCGGCATCCAAACAGTTTGGATTTGATCCGGAAGCTATTCAGTTAATGGCCAATGCGCATGTAAGAGGATTGGCCGAGCGCCCTCCACCAAACAACCCCAACAATAACAATGTACTTCAAGGGCAATTCATTGTGAATGGAGAAGCCAAAACGGGAGATGCGCTCAATACATGGATCGACACTTATGTAGCCAAGTCTGAAGTGGAAGCTGTTGTAAGGGGATGGGCAGGAGATGTGTCTAATACCACGAATCATGAAACTGATATCAAAGCATTGGATGCGGCAAAAAAAGCAGCAGAGGATACAATAGCAGCCGATAACACTACCATTGGAGAACTCATACAGGCCGATGGTGCACCCAATGCAGCAAGCTGGGGAGATTACCCGGTATGGAGTGCCTGGTACTTCAGCGGCTTGGAATATCAGGATAATAAAACAGGAGGCTGGCATTCCAATCGAAAAGCATTGTTACCCGGTGATGCTACAGCCGACGGAGCACCCACTCGTTATGTAGAGTTCAGGCGTCCCGGAGCGGTAGGAACCAAAGAAAAAGACAAAATGGAACGCTGCATCTTCGATTTAATCAGCAGACGCTGCTGGCCCAATGCGCATTACGATGGAGGCTATGTAGAAATTACCAATATACCAGCGGGCGTAACAAAAAGGTTATTCGACATAGCATTTGAAAGCACAGGTCTCAAAGAAAAATACGGAAGTTTATCGGCAACAGAAAAAACAAGTCTGGGGAATGACAAGGCTGTAGTGATTCAATGGTTGCTTGATCATTTGAACGATAAAGACGAGGAAGCAGATGAGTAAAACGTGAGATCAATTTCTCTTGCCGTTGTTGGTCAGACGACCAATAACGGCACACAAATAGGTCTACTGCTCAGTCTTTATCATCCAGTCATGTATCTTCTCACCCAACCTGTATAACTTATCCAACACCTGCGGGCCGGTTCTGTTAGAAAGCATTACAAATGCGATTCCACTGTCGGGATAGAACACCGTATAACTGCGAAAACCATTGGTACCTCCATCCGTCCAGATGCGGTAGCTATTCTTTGAAGGGTGGTAATGTAACCAGTTCAGTGAAATAAAATAGCGTGAGGCATCAATGGTATCTTTTACGGGTACATTTAATACTGTATTGTTGGCAGCACCAATGGCAATGGTGGGCGTGAGCACGGTGCGGGCATCTGCATTTTGTTGCGTCAGCAACATCTGCATATAACGCATCATATCGCCCACTGTAGAACGCATGGCCCCTACACCGTTCCATATAGAATCGCGCAATACGGCTGCGGCTTTTCCATTTGCATCGAAACCTGGCATCTGAGCGCTCGGGTTCATTTCTGCAAAATGGGTATCCTGCATACCCAGTGGTATGAGTATACGTTCCTGTATCAGTTTAGCAATGGGTTTTGCATAGATCTGTTGCAGTACCAAAACCAATAACCTGGCCGCTACATTGGAATGTCTTACACGGGTGCCGGGAATGGTATCGGGTCTTATTTTTTGCAGGGTATCCAGAAAAGTCTGTACAGTATTACCCGGCAGATTATCTGGTAAAGCGGTGCTGGTATTGGCCAGGTGAATCAATCTAACCGGTTGTCCGCCATATTCTATCAACGGAAATGATCCCGGCAGGTATTTTCTCACATCATCCTGCCAGTTACATTTACCCTCTCGCACTGCCATTGCCAGCACAAAGCTGGTAAAAGTTTTGGTAACCGACCCGATCTCATATACCGACTGAGAGCCGGGTTTGTCTGGCCCGAAATGATATGCCCATTGTCCCTTTGCCGAAACGATGCCTACCGACAATGACCGCATCACTGTATCCTGTACCAGTTCATTCCCCCATCTTACCATCACTGAGTCAATCGACTTTGGCGCAAGTTGTGCGAATGCCGTATTGCTGAAACATATGAATAACAGGTATAGCTTTTGCATAGGTATATAAACCGGCAGCAGCACTAAAGGTTACAAAAAAAATACCGGGTATCATTTTCATTCCATTCGTTTTGGCAAGCGCTGAAATTTTCCGGACGATCCACAACCATAACCAATAAAAAAGCCCACCTTTCAAAAGGTGGGCTTTATAGTCCCGACAATCATCTTTAGCTTGTTTCAAGTCTTCCCAAAAGTTAACATAGCTTCACTCAAACAATATCTCCATCTTCAATTCATTATCCACCAACTGCGTTTTATAATCATTCTCAGACACACCATAGGTCGTAAGCATACTGAATAGTAATGTCTTTTTAGACTTTACCTGTTTGCGGAAAGCAGCGAGCTTGCTGCTAAGTTCCCCGGCATATTTTTTTGTAATGGTAAACTCCGTGTTGCTAAACTTCATTTCAAAAATATTGATACAGTTGTCTGCCCTGTCGATCAGCAGGTCAATTTGTGCACCCGGATCATTATCCGTTCCTGTAACCTGCCAGGAATAGTAAGATGAATGGATGCCTGCTATTTGCAGTCCTTTTTTTAGCTGTTCTATATGTGTGAAACATAGGTTTTCAAATGCATATCCGCACCATGACTGGTAGGCTGTTGTTGTGCTGAGCTGTTGCCAGTTATTTTTTTCATTGGCTTTTGTTTGTTGCATGAACTTCAGGTAGAACAATGAAAATTCATCTGTAAGGCGGTATAAAGCATTCTTTTCCTGTTTGCCATAGGGGTAAACTTTCAGGATAAATCCACTTTCGGTTAATTCGTTGAGTGCTGTTGTAATACCGCCACCTGTGAGCAGTTTACCTGTTGCAAGTAATGCTGTTCTGGTAAGCCCTTTGTTCTTTTTAGCCAGTGCCTTGATAATTTGAATATGTTTTTCCGGATGATTAAAAAGTGCCTGGTACAGGTTATCAAATTCATTTGCCAGTGCCCCGTCTTTCGAAAAACAGATTTTATCGATGTTCTGAGCGGTACTTCTGCCTCTTACAACGGCATTCAGGTATTGGGGTATGCCACCCAATGCCATGTATAATTGAAGTAACTGGTACCGGTCGGGTTTTATATTTCTGTGGGCAAGGTATTTTTCTGTTTCTCCCAGCGTGAATGGAAGTAGCCTTATGCGTTGTGTTACCCGATCGTGTAAGCCGCCCCGGTTGTTGAGCACTTTCTCGATGATCCAGGAAGCTGCAGAGCCGCAGATCACAACCAGTATATCTGTTCTTTTTGATGCATACATGTTCCAGAAATAACTGAATGCCGACAGGAAACCAGATTTGTGACTGTCGAGCCAGGGCAGTTCATCGAAGAACAGCACTTTCTTACGCCGGTCGGTTTTTGTATCCAGGCAGTTTTCTAATAACCGGAAAGCTGCCTGCCAACTGGAGGGTGTCACCGGCGGTTTATGTTCGGGAAAATAGTGTCCAATCTGAATAGCAAAATTAACCAACTGTTCATTGGTTTTCCCCTGGTATTGTCCGCTACAAAAAAAGGTGAGATGGTCTTTATAATAGGTTTTTATCAGGAAGGTTTTACCTACCCGTCTTCTGCCGTACAATGCCAATAATTCCGGGGCATTGGATTTCAGCAGTTTTTCAAGGATGCTTTTTTCATTTTCGCGGCCTACGATGGTAGGGGTCATAGTGTTATTATTAGTCGCCAAAACTATATAAAAAAGGGCATTTTTGGCGACTAATAATTTTATTGGTTGCCAAAACTTAGTTTTAAAACCAGGTTTTGGCAACTAATAATGTTGATTGACAGGTATAATGGTTTGCTTAACCCAACAGTCTTGCACATAAAAAAACCAGCTTTCAAAAGGCGGTCTTTGCAGTGGCGTCAGGAAAGGAATCTGTATTCAAAGTTTAGTCCCCAC
>DPWF01000120.1 GCA_003526435.1 Chitinophagaceae bacterium
AGGAGGGGCAGGTCTGTTGACACTACCCGACGGTCTTCTGTTCAGGCTATTCAGGTAAGCGGTGTCTTTGTTTTTTTGAATGGTAGCTGCCAAAACACTGAAATCCTGTAAGCCCTCTTCGCTTGTCCATGCTTCAATAGGTGTACCACCTACACTTGCATTGATGATGCCGATGGGTATTTTATATTGCTGGTAAATTTTTCTGGCAAAAAAATACGCAACAGCAGAAAAGGGACGTACATCATCACCAACAGCAGATTTCCAGAATCCATTCGGAAGATCGGTTTGCGGACCCTGCAAACTGGTTAAAGTTGGTATCCAGAACTGCCTGATCAACGGGTTATTGGCTTCGGCAATATCTTTTGCATACGCTACATCATGAATATTCATCTGATGTACCATGTTCGACTGACCACTACAAAACCAAACATCACCAACCAGTACATCTTTAAGTGATATTTTATTCTTGCCGGTAATATCCATCGTATAAGGCCCGCCGGCTTTCATCGGCGCCAGTTGAAGCGACCAGTTGCCGCTACCATCTGCTTTTGTCCGATAATTTTTTCCATTGATACTTGCTGTTATATCCTCGTTAGGAGATGCACAGCCCCAGATATTTACTTTTGTGTCACGCTGTAATACCATACTATCCCTTACCAGTCGCGGTAACTTGATTTGTGCTGATACAACTTGTTGCAACAGCAGCAGTATGCATGTTGAAATAATTTTTTTCATACTAGTTGATCTTTTTTATAAACTGACTTGATCCATATCTTACCCAATCAAAGCCGTTTGTTTTTCCGTTGTTTATGGTAAAATGCAGATTGAAAAATTCATGGGTAGCATACAAATGTGTTGCAGTGTTTGCCAACAGTCTGATTTTGTTTTGAGGATTATAATACCAGTAGAGTTGATTACCTTCTTTTTTCAATTCAATAGTTGAGCCATTGGGTAGCAGGTAGGTGCCCGTGAAACCTGTAAGTTGCTCCGCGGTGAGTGGCAATTCTTTTTTTTCAAAAATATATTGTAATCCTCTTGTATAGGTTTCCGATTTGGTACCTGAATGACCTGTATTCTCTAATACTTTGGATCGTATCTGTACATGTTCATATTTATTGCCGGTTAAAAAGGAAGCCATTTTTTCAAAGCCTGCTCTTCCTCTTTCTACATCGCCGACAGTCATGTATAAACGAACAGGGGTGTTATTTTTTTTCGCAGCAAAAGTTTTTTCATATTGGTATAATACATTGTTATCCCAACCTATAGCCGGACTTGCGGCAGCATAGCCCGAAAACATTTCTGTATGGGTGAGCATGGCATACATTGTGAGTAGTCCTCCGAGTGAGCATCCCATGAGCACCCTTTCATTTTTGCTAACCCGGTAATTTTTTTCCATAAAAGGAAACAATTCATTCTTCATAAAAGAAAGAAACTGGTCGGCACCACCGCTTTGTATAAGTCTTGCTTCACGTGTTGGCGTATAATCTCTTGCACGGAGGCTGTCGGGGTTTGGTTTTTTTCCTCCCCAGGTTACACCTACGATGATCAACTCAGGAATAAAACCATCATAATAATATTGACCATAAATTGATTTCACCAACGGAAAGTCCCACTGCGAATCCATAAGGTATACAACGGGATATTGTTTTGAATGGGTTGAATAGCTACCCGGTAATAAAACTTGTAATTCATACTCCTGCCCCTTCACTATTTCAGATCGAATAAAACGTGTTTCTGATCCGGGAATCATTACCGGGGGATGCTGAGCCGTTGCAGGAACAACATGCAATATGATCAGGATAATGATTAGCTTTTTCAGTTTCTGTTTTTTAATGCCAATGTTAAACCTGTTGTGGTTGTATAATATTTAGCCAGCATATTGGGTACTTCCCAGGCAGGGAGTGAGCCATTGCTGAGATAACGCAGGTAGTATTCAGTAACACCTGCGAAATGGGCTTCGTGTCCTTCCTTCAGCGCTGCAGGTATGTTAATGATCCACCCCTGTTTGCTTTTGGATAATTGAATGCCGGCATACTTTTTATTCAGTGCAATCACAGCCTTTGTCAATTGTTGTTCATAAGCACCATCATTTTTTATGGGCTCTATGTATAATACGGGCTGGTAATTTTCTTCCTTCCCCTGTCTGATAACGAGATTGGCCTTGGTGCCGCGCATAATAGAGTAGTGAGTATCGCCTGTACCATCAGGTGCTTTGTAGTTCCATATAACGGCTGTTTTTGCGTGTACGCCCTTGATTTTATAATTCAATTCCCCATTTGAAAAAACATGTAAAACAGTATCTTTTATATTAGGCTGCAGGAAAGAAGGGAAGTTTTGCAATTTGGTGATGGCACTGAATTCGCTTTTTGTAATTGCTGTTGACCATCCTTTTGCATTCAATACCTGGATATCTTTTGTATAATCGATAATGGTTTCCGGAAAACATTCCCATTGCACAAGGTCAACCAGGTGTGTCATTACATCTACCAAACCTTCGCCCTGTTGTGAGGCGTCTAAAAACCAGGCGGGACGGGTTAGCACAGCACCCGAAACATATTTATAAAAATGATGTACACTTTCTTTGGTTATTGCCGGGTAATCAATGCTTCCTTTTTCAAGTGTTCCGAAAACTTCAGGTAACCTGGATAGTTCTCTTTGTAAAATGGTATTGATTTCAAACCTTTCAGTCATGATATCATACAGCAGACGTTTGTTTTTTTCAGCAACAGCAAAAGCTTCTTTTAGTTTCTCAAAACCATTGGCATCACTTGCCATTGGTTTATCAGCC
>DPWF01000220.1 GCA_003526435.1 Chitinophagaceae bacterium
ATTTTGACCATTCACCATTGACCATTCACGACTCCCCTCACCTGCTCGTAAACATAGCTTTTACAAAGTCAGCAACCAGGTAGCTGATCATTTTTCCGGTTGTGTGTCCGCTTCGACCATCTGATAACTGGATGGCCCCTTCGCAGATATGGAGATACGCTACTTTACTATCTGTAGCTGTAAAATTGATAAATTGTCTGGCATGCGCAAGCGTAATACCTGCCGGACTAGAAGCACTACTGATACTGTTTTCAATCACATCAAGATCTACTTCAATACCACAATAAGTATCTTCTGTAAAACCGGTTGCATGTGCCACGGCCTGTAAGAAAGTTCTTTTCTCGTGCAGAAAAATGTC
Organism: Chitinophagaceae bacterium; assembly: GCA_003526435.1. Taxonomy (GTDB): domain Bacteria; phylum Bacteroidota; class Bacteroidia; order Chitinophagales; family Chitinophagaceae; genus Sediminibacterium. Next base: position 359 of record DPWF01000220.1, read on the forward strand.
TTCATAACTGATACAATCGATAAAAGGATTGTTCACCATATCCATCCATACATTCTGTGGCAAATAACTTTCGTGGTAGCAGAGTACGCAATATTTTTCAAGGTATCCATCTGCTTCTGCATACGAAAAACCATTGCCGCTATGCCTGCCTTCCATGGGTCTGAAATCGGCATGTGCATCCAGGTTAATGGCATTGATCTGCGCAATGGGTATTTGTCCTGCTTTATACAATCCTTTTGCAGCTCCTTTGATACAGGGATAGGCATTGTTATGCCCGCCACCAATTACAACCGGTATCTTCTGGTTTTGTGTAATCATATGAATCAACTGCTCTACCTCATCATCAATCATATTTACAGCATGACGGTAGGCCGCAATTTTCTCATCATAACTCTGGGCATTATTTTCAATCAGTTGTTTGGCATCATTAAAATCAAAATGACCTATTACCAGGATACTGCTACCTTCAAAAAAATCATTACTCTGTGTATTAAAAAATGCCTGCAGAAAAGCAATCCAGGCCGAGTCGCACCCACCAACACCCTGATTGGCCAGTACACCAATATCTTCCGGAATACCCACCAGCACAAAAGGAGCACTCGACTGGCGAATGGAAGCTTCCAGATCACCACTATGATGTAATACCTGTACACGCTCACCAATTTTGGTTTCAAAACGGCGGATACGGGTAACAGACAGGATATCCTGCTTATTATAAATTTTCAGATGTGGCAGTTGCAAGGCATTAGGTTTTATGCTTGAATATACGGAATTAGTGAGAATAGTGAGTAGTCAGCAGTCAGTAGTGAGTCAAGGGCGATGATTACTGACTACTCACTATTCACTACTCACTAACTTCCCATTAATCAATACCCTGTCAATCAAATTCGTGCCAAATGCATATGGTATATAAGCGATAGATGGTATGGGTCGGGTAATGATCAGGTTGGCCCTTTTGCCAATGGTGATGCTGCCAGCTTCTTTTTCAAGTCCCATGGCAAACGCCCCATTTAAAGTGGCGGCATTGATGGCTTCTTCGGGTAACATTTTCATCTGTATACAACTCATGGAAACAACGGTGTTCATATTTCCGCTTGGACTGGAACCAGGATTGAAGTCTGAGGCCAATGCAATGGCCGCACCTGCATTGATCAGATTTCTTGCGGGTTGAAATGGCATACGCAAAAAATAAGCTGCAGTAGGTAATAAAGTTCCGATAGTATTGGAGGATGCCAATGCTGTAATGGCCGCGTCATCCATTGTTTCCAGATGATCAACCGATAGGGCATTCAGTTCAACACCTGCCTGTACACCTCCGGAAAGATGCAACTGATTGGCATGAATTTTTGCACGCAGTCCATATCGCTTCCCTGCTTCACAGATACGCATGGTTTCTTCCACACTAAAAAAGCCTTGCTCACAAAATACATCAATGTAATCAGCCAGTTGTTCATGGTCAATAGCCGGCAACATTTCATTAATGATCAGATCAATATACGATTCATGATCTTCTTTAAACAAGGCAGGATATGTATGAGCCCCTAAAAATGTAGCTTTAACAGGAATAGGCAGGCTATCTTTTAGTCGTTTAATGACACGTAACATTTTCAGCTCTGCTTCGAGTGACAATCCATAACCACTTTTAATTTCAATGGCACCGGTACCCAATGCGATCAGTTCATGTATTCTTTTTTTAGCCTGTTCAAACAATACATCTTCTGTAGTGAGTGCCAGTTTTTGGGCAGAATTTAAAATGCCACCACCTTTTGCAGCTATTTCTGCATAACTCAATCCTTTTAACTTATCAACAAACTCATCTTCCCTGCTTGCGGCAAATACAGCGTGGGTATGACTATCACACCAACAGGGTAAAACGCTGGCCCCGTTGAGGTTGATCACTTCTGTAGCGTCAGGACAAATATCCATTGAGCCATAGTCTGCAATACGGCCATTGATGATTTGCAGCCACGCATTTTGTAATACCGGTAATTCTTTTAATGCTTCACCCTTTAATAATTCGGGATGTTTTCGAACATTAATGAGTTGATGAATGTTGGTGAGTAACAAATCGGTCATAACAGCAAATTAAGGAAAAACGCTAATCCCCCCCTGCTAAACCTCCGCTATCTCTCGTTCTCTGCGGTGGATATTCAGTAAGTTCACTGCAGAGAACATGAGAGCACTGAGGTTTCGCAGGGTTAGTAGTATATTAGATGGTTTTATAACTTTTATTATTATCAATGATTGCCAGGTTAACAATAGTAAGATATCCGGAATGGATGGGTTGGGCAGGATTTTTATCTATGGCTTTATTCAGATTCCCTTTATGGTTACAAAACAAATCTGTTTTCTGGAAACTGATGGGCTGTGGTAGGAACGGAAGCTTTGATAAAACGCCGGACTGGCGTCAATGGGCCATACTGGAAATCTGGGATGATCACATGCATGCGCATAAACACCCCCACTCAATCGAACGGTACTGGCAATTCTTTGGCTGTGAAAAGTGGACACTCTTGCTCAAACCATTAGAAGGACATGGTTTATGGGATGGAAAAGAAGCATTTGGCACCCTACCCAAACAAACCGATTATAATGGAACCATTGCCATACTCACCAGGGCTACCATTCGCATCAGCCGGTTATCACATTTCTGGAAACAGGTAGATCGTGTTGCTGAAAAAATGAGTACGTCTCCCGGTTTTATTACATCTGTCGGAATTGGAGAAGTGCCCTGGATCAAACAGGCCACTTTCAGTATATGGGAATCGAAAGAAGCTATGAAAAATTTCGCTTATCGTATGCAGGAACATGCCGATGTAGTGCGGAAAACCCGGCAGGAAAACTGGTACAGCGAGGAAATGTTTGTTCGTTTTCAAATCATTGAAAATGAAGGTAGTTTGAGGGGACAAAACCCCTTGAAAAGAAATCGTTAACTTCGTTGTACGAATGCATCATTGCTCAACCATATCATTGCTTACCGCTCATTTTGCATGGATGTACCGTGGCCTGAACTCCATGCCCGATCACTGAGTACCGGTTATCTTCTTTTGATACAAAGACCACTTTCATTCATTTAATTACAATTCTTGTATGGAACATACATTGCATGTT